>DASXGD010000199.1:0-2628 GCA_036489245.1 Occallatibacter sp.
ACTTCTTCCATGGCCCGCTTTTCTTCGTCCTCGCTGATCTTCTTGTCCTTGGCCAGTTTCTTCAGCGCGTCGTTGCCATCGCGACGTACATTGCGGACCGCGGTGCGGTGCTCCTCGAGCACCTTGTTCAAATGCTTGACCACTTCGCGCCGCCGCTCCTCGGTCATGGGGGGCACGGGAACACGGAGAATCTTGCCATCCGAGATCGGGTTGAAGCCCAGATCGGAAGCCTGGATCGCCTTTTCCATCTCCTTGAGCACGGTCGGGTCCCAGGGCGAGATCATGATCGTCTGCGCCTCGGGCGTCGATACCTGCGCCAGCTGCGTGATGGGCGTGAGCGTCCCGTAGTAATCCACCTTCACCTGGTCGAGCATGTGCGCGCTGGCCCGCCCGGTGCGTGTCGAAGCAAGGCTGGACTGGAACGTGGCGACGGCCTGGTCCATGCGCCGCCGAAGGTCGCCGTTCAATTCTTTGAGTGCCGGAATGCCGGCCATCGTCGAGACTGCCATCGTATCTTCCTCACAGAAAGCCAATTGCCAACGGCTATTCTACATCGCAGGGCGGCGCTGAAGGCGGCTACGCCATCAGCAGCCCCGTCGACGCGGCCTGCTCATGCGCGTGATAGCTCGACCGCACCAGCGGCCCCGACTCAACGTGGCGGAAACCCATCTTCAGCGCTTCCGTTTTCAGCTCCGCAAACTCCCGCGGCGTATACAGCCGCGCCATGGGCAGATGATCGCGTGAGGGACGCAGATACTGCCCGACGGTGAGAATGTCGCAGCCGACCGCCGCCAGGTCGCGGAAGACCTGCAGCAACTCGACCGTTTCCTCGCCCAGACCCACCATCACGCCGGATTTCGTGAGCCCTGCGGGCCGCAGCTCTTTGGAGTAGCGCAACAACTCGAGCGAGCGTTCATACCGCGCCCCGGAGCGCACCACGCGGTAGAGCCTTGGCACCGATTCGATATTGTGATTCAGCACTTCCGGCGCGGCCTCCACCACGATCCGGATCGCCTCTTCGCTGCCCTGGAAGTCGGGGATGAGCACCTCGACGCGGCAGGCCGGCGCCTGGCGGCGAATCTCGTCGATCACCATCGCAAATGCCCGCGCCCCGCCCACCAGGTCGTCGTCACGGTTCACGCTGGTGATCACGGCGTGCTGCAGACCAAGCGTAGCGATCGCCTCAGCCACCCGCCGCGGCTCGTCAAAGTCGATCGGCTCCGGGCGCCCCTTGGGCACGGCGCAGAACCCGCAGCGCCGCGTGCACAGGTTGCCCAGCATCATGAAGGTCGCGGTCTTGTGGTGCCAGCACTCGCCGATGTTGGGGCACTGGGCGCTTTCGCACACCGTGTGCAGCCCCAGAGACCGGGCCAGCCGCTTCAGATTGTGGTAGTTCTCGCCCACCGGGGCGCGCGCCCTGAGCCATTCGGGTTTGGGCGCCGGCGCCTGCCGGAGGGGAGAAATCTGGACCAGTTCCATGCGTCCATTGTATCGGTCGAGGAACAAGTGCCGAACGGCTGTCCCTACTTCGAGCTTCTGTATCGCCGAATCAGTTGGTTGGTCGAGCTGTCGTGGTTTAGTTCCGGATCGGCCGGGCTCTCAAGTTCGGGAATGATGCGCTGCGCCAGCGCCTTTCCGAGTTCGACGCCCCACTGGTCGAACGAATTGATCTGCCAGATCGTTCCCTGGGTAAAGACCATGTGCTCGTAGAGCGCCACCAACTTGCCGAGTACCGCCGGCGTCAGCCGATCGATGAGAATCATGTTCGACGGCCGGTTGCCCTCGAAGACCCGGTGCGGCACAAGCCAATCGGGCGTCCCATCGGCCTTCACCTGTTCGGCCGTCTTTCCGAACGCCAGCGCCTCGGCCTGTGCAAGCACATTGGCGATCAGGATGTCGTGATGCCGTCCGATATTGTTGAGCGCCTGCGAAAATGCGATGAAGTCGCAGGGAATCAGGCTCGTCCCCTGGTGAATCAACTGGTAAAAGGAATGCTGCCCGTTGGTGCCCGGCTCGCCCCAGTAGACCGGGCCGGTGGCATAATCAACCACGGTTCCGGAAAGGGTCACATGCTTGCCGTTGCTTTCCATGGTCAGCTGCTGCAGATAGGCAGGAAAGCGCTTGAGGTATTGCTCGTAGGGCAGCACGGCTACCGTCTGCGCCCCGAAAAAGTCGTCGTACCAGATGCCCAGCAGCCCCATCAGCACGGGGAGGTTCCGCTCGAACGGCGTGGTGCGGAAATGCTCGTCCATCTGGTGAAAGCCATCCAGCATGGCTCGGTAGTGATCCGGTCCAATGGCCAGCATGGTGCTTAGACCGATGGCCGAGTCCATCGAATAACGGCCCCCCACCCAATCCCAGAAGCCGAACATGTTGGCCGTATCGATGCCGAACCTCGACACCTCTCCGGCATTGGTCGAGACCGCGACGAAATGCTTCGCGACCGCCGATTCATCTCCGCCCATACGTTCCAGGAACCAGCTCCGCGCAGAGTGGGCATTGGTCATCGTTTCGAGCGTCGTGAATGTCTTCGACGAAACGATAAACAGCGTCTCGGCGGGATCGAGGTCCAGCACCGCTTCAGCGAAATCATTTCCGTCGACGTTTGACACAAAACGGAATGTCATG
>DASXGD010000286.1:0-3315 GCA_036489245.1 Occallatibacter sp.
CCCAGCCGCAACCCAACCCGCCGGCCAAGCCCGATTCGCCTCAGCCGCAGAGGAAGCCATAAATGTCGGTGCTCACGGCCAACGCCCGCCGCGATCTGGAGATTCATCGCTACCCGGCGCCGCTCTACCTCATCGCGCCCGTGATCGCGCTGGTGTTGCAGGCATTGTTGCCCCGCGTGGTGGGCCGCTTCGCATACTTCGATCTGCCCCTCGTGGTAACGGTGTATTTCGCCCTGGGACGTCGCAGCCCCATCCAGGGCATGTTTATCGGCGGCCTCGTGGGCATCTTCGAGGACGCACTCACCCACCATGCGATCGGCATCAACGGGATCGCCAAAACCGTGGCCGGCTACCTGGCCGCCTCGGTCGGCATCCGCATCGACGTGCAGAACACCGCCATCCGGGTGATGCTGAACTTCGTACTTTCCCTGTTGTGCAGCGGCATCGTGGTCTTTATTCACCGCGTGCTCCTGGGCCTGGAACTGCACTGGGACTGGCTCAGCATGCTCTTTGTCGCTCTCGGCAACTCCGTGATCGCGCTGTTTCTCTTCCCGCTCCTCGATCGCTTCCAGGTCAGGGATTGATCTGGTGTCCGAACACAGTTGCGGATTCTTTCGATCAGCGTGGTGAGTCCGAAGTTCATTCAGGAGCAACCGCAGGTCCTTCGGCTGCGTTTGACGCGAAACGCGCCAAACTTCGCTCAGGATGACAAATGTGTTTTGATGCGAACTTTTGACTCAGGACTCTAGAATGGGGAAGCATGGCAAACGAGGCTTCCCTATCTACCATTCCTTCCTGCCGCTTGCTGCGTGCGGGTGAGCAATTTCAAGGCAAGCAGGCCCTTTGGTATTCTCCCGGCATCTCCGCTGAGTCGGCTGGGGCCCGCGGCATTCATCTGCAGATCGTAACCATCCCGCCCGGGGCGAGAGCCAAGGCGCACAAGCACGCCGCTCACGAAACAGCCATTTACGCCCTCAGCGGCGTGTCCGGCATGTGGTATGGCGAACAGCTTGAGAACCACGTCCTCGTGAATCCCGGGGATTTCCTCTACATACCGGCAGACATGCCCCACCTGCCCTACAACCCCAGTTCGACGGAGAATTGCGTGGCCCTGATCGCGCGCACAGACCCCAATGAGCAGGAAAGCGTGGTGCTGTTGCCGCACCTCGACGCCAGAGAGCTTGCGCCGCCGGCTTCAGAATGATGCACTCAGTGTGACGATGGGAACCACGCCTTGCAAACAAATAGAAACGATCTCGCTGTATCCTAGAGCACAGAACCATGTATCTGGATTCAGGGAATCGCGGTGAAAAGCTCTCCTCTGTGAAGTCCACAGTGGTGCAGTACTGCATTCTGGTGATGATGCTGGCATTGGGCGCGGGCCTTTGGCGGCTCCAGGTGCTGGGCGCCAGCAACTTCCGCGAACTTGCCGAGCAAAACCGCATCCGCAAGGTACCCATCCTGGCCGCCCGCGGCAAACTGTTTGATCGCGAGAACCGTCTCGTCGTCGACAACTATCCCTCCATCTCCTGCTTCCTGGTTCGCGAGCAGAACAAGAATGTGGACGCCGACCTGCCCATGATTGCGCAGGGACTGCACCTCGATCTGGACCAGTTGCGCGCCACCCTGCATCGTTTCCGCGTGGCGCCGGGCTACCAGCCCATTCCCATCAAGCAGGACATCACCGCTGACGAGCAGGCGTTTATCGAGGCGCATCGCAACGAGCTTCCCGAACTGGAGACCATCGACGAGGAGCGCCGCCTGTATCCCCGCGACGGGTTCGCAGCGCACCTGATCGGATATGTAGGCGAAGTCAGCGAAGATGACCTGAACCAGCCGCGGTACGCCTACTACCAGCCCGGGGACGTGGTCGGAAAGGCGGGCGTAGAGGAGACCTACGATCAGATCCTGCGCGGGGACGACGGCTCGCGCGACGTGATCGTCGACAGCCACGGGCGCGAGGTGGGCGTACTTGGGACGCAGCACGCCAAACCGGGCCATGATCTTAAACTCACCATCGATCTCGACCTGCAGAAGGCCGCCGAGATCGCCCTGGGCGAAAACAACGGCGCCGTAGTTGCCATGGATCCGCGCAACGGCGAGATCCTGGCCCTGGTTTCGCATCCCAGCTACGACCCCAACGCGTTCGCGGTGCGCATCCATCGCGACGAATGGAACAAGCTGGTCACCGATCCCCGCCATCCGTTGATGAACAAGGCCATCCAGGATCAGCTCGCTCCTGGCTCGACCTTCAAGATCATCATGTCGGCCGCCGGGCTGCAGGAAGGCGTCGCCCAGGACATGCGTGTGAACTGCGTCGGCGGGGGCACGTTCTACGGGCGCTTCTTCCACTGCGACAAGCACCACGGCGTTCTCAACATCTCCCAGGCCATTCCGCTTTCGTGCGACACGTTCTTCTACACCCTGGCCCAGAAACTGGGAATCGACACCATCGCCCGCTACGCGATCTCATTCGGCTTGTCGCAGAAGACCGGCATCGACCTGCCCAATGAAATGTCCGGCGTCATGCCTTCCACCAAGTGGGAGATGAAGAATTTCCACCAGAAGTACTATGCCGGCAACACGATCTCGGTGGGCATCGGCCAGGGCGAGACCCAGGTCACCCCCATTCAGTTGATGCGGGCGCTGGCCGGGATCGCTTCCAATGGCCACTTCGTCCGGCCCCATTCGGTGGCCGAGGACCAGCTTCCCGCCGATTTTCGCCAGGCGGTTGTCGACTCCTTCCCGGGCTCGGGTGACAAGAACGTGGCATTGGACACCGATACCTGGATGACCATCACGGACGGCATGGCGGCGGCCACCACTACCGGCACGGCAGCTGCGTCGCACATCGAAGGGGTGGACTTCGCCGGCAAGACGGGTACAGCCCAGGTGGTGGGGGGAGGCGACACCCACGTGAAGGGCGGAGAGCGGACTCCGAACTCCTGGTTCGTTGGCATGGTGCCGCGGCGCAACCCTGAATTTGCCATCGTTGTCCTGCAGGAACACGGCGACTGGGGCGCAAATTCGGCCCACATCGCCCAGGCTTTCGTGACCACGTACGTCAACAAGAAGCGCCGCCAGGACCACAACATCCTGGAGCAGGCCGGCTCCAAACCACCCGTAGAAGTGGGTGCGGTGTGGTCTGCGCCGGTGGTGCCCGGCCCCGGCCAAAAGCAGGTTCCCGAGGGCGACGTCCTTCACGCCGGGCACTACTTTATTGATACCGCTCAGACTGCCCGGGCACTGGCCAGCCAGCAGTCCAGGCTGCCCGCCGATTTGCCCTTCGGGTTAGACGCCGTGTCCATCCGCCAG
>DASXGD010000301.1:0-2839 GCA_036489245.1 Occallatibacter sp.
GAGTGGTATGACGGGTGACCGACTAGGCCGCCGTAAACGGGGAAGCAGACGGGGAAGATGGATCCCTGACGATATCGAGGTGAATTCCGCCGCAACGGATGCAGCGCATGGTCCAGTATTCGTTACCCGCCCGTCCGCTGATCACGCGCAACACGCGGAGCTCGCCCTCGCAATCCGGGCAACTGGAACGCACCGCTTCGGACGGGTTCACTTCCGTGTCAAGCATGACTGGCCTGCCGCCTCTGTTCAATGATCACGGAGCGCTGGTTGAGATAGTCGATGCGGGTCTTGGCGTCGGCAATGGCGGCGTCCTTGTTGGCCCAGGCAAAGCCGACTTCGAGCTCCGGAAAGGAGACGCCGTCGATGATGACAGGCTCGAAATCCGAGCGCCTGATCCTGGCGTGCCAAAGGTTTCTTCCCGCCTCGAAAGTCTCGATCTGAAAGCCGTCGTAATTCATGTGGTATCCTTGCCAATTTGAGTGTCGCAAGATGAGACCACAGGTCCGTCCGGGGGCGTGTGAACTGGTTCACACGGGCAAGAAGAACTTTCACGCCGGAACCCAAAGCGTGGATTGCCTGGTCACCCCGATCTCCCTTCACGTTCTTGTTTAAGCATGATCTTTTCGCAAAAACCGGCTCCCGCTTTGCGCTAACGCGCCCGTCGGGTCCGGATGGCGTGTATAATGCGAGGCAGGCGAACCCGAGGCGCGAACAATGAGCGAGGCGGCGGACGCGCTGGTGCTTGATCTCGTCGAATGGATCGCGCGGGAGCCACGGCCTTACGCGGAGGTGATCGCGACTTGGCGGACATCATGCCCGCGCCTGACGATCTGGGAGGACGCGGTCGATTCCGGCTATGTGGCGCGCGGCCTCGGCGCAATGGTCGTGGTCACGGAGGACGGCAGGAAATTGCTGCGCACGCATGGGCGTCTGCGCTGACGGTGGATGCCATCGGGCTTTGCGGAACCCAACACCGACTGTTGATGCCGTTTGCGCCCCCGCGGGCGTTGACTCCGAGGGGCATTGAGGCAACATCCATGCAATCGCATCCATGCCCGCGACGCTCCGAAATCCCGTCATTCACAGGAACCAAGCTATGATCGATCTCTATTACTGGACCACGCCGAACGGCCACAAGATCACGATGTTTCTCGAAGAGGCCGGACTGAAGTATAAAATTTTTCCGATCAACATCGGCAAAGGAGATCAGTTCAAGCCCGAGTTCCTCGCAGTGGCCCCGAACAACCGCATTCCGGCGCTGGTCGATCACGAACCGAAGGGCGGCGGCAAGCCGCTCTCGGTGTTCGAATCCGGCGCGATGCTGCTTTATCTCGCCGAGAAGACGGGCAAGTTTCTCCCCGCAGACATCTACGGCCGCTACGACGTCATCCAGTGGACGTTCTGGCAGATGGGTGGATTGGGGCCGATGGCGGGGCAGAACCATCATTTCCGCAACTATGCGCAGGACAAGATTCCCTACGCGATCGACCGTTACGTGAACGAGACCAACCGTCTCTATGGCGTGCTCAACAAACGCCTGAAGGACAGTGAATTCATCGGCGGCCAATATTCGATCGCCGACATGGCCTGTTACCCATGGGTGGTGCCGTACAAGAATCAGGGCCAGGACATCGAGCAGTTTCCGAATTTGAACCGCTGGCTGGAAACGATCCGCGCCCGTCCGGCGACCGAACGCGCCTACGCGCGTGCCAAGGAGGTCAATCCGAATTTCGGACAGCCTGCGATCCGCACCGAGGAAGAGCGCAAGGTGCTGTTCGGCCAGACCGCGGCGGTGGTGAAATAGCTACCAGAAATCTCGGATCGCAGGCGCAATAGCGAAGCGCATTGCGCCGGGCTGAATCTTGCCGGACATGATCCGATATCTCGGCGTCGGGACGGCGGACTACGCTACGCTGATCCGCCTTGCGGGCTAGCCTCCTTAGCCGCCATCTTCCGCAGACAATCCCGGCACAGGCAATCTTCGCCCGCAACCGGGATTTGCAGCCGCACGCTTTCCTCGACGCACCAGCACGATCCGTCGAGGCTGCAGGCGAACTCCGTTCCGCAACCGGAACAGGCGAGGTATCGCGGGGCCGGCATTTCTAACCGATTTGTCATGAATCGACGCCCAACTCCGCCCTCGTTTTTCATCTCTGGTTCATTGCTAGTGGAGTGCACTAGGGCAGTATATTCCAATCGTCGCAGCGCTGCATGGTTTCGGAGAAATCACAAGGAAATTTCAATGGCCCGCGATTCGCAAGCAGCGCTGATGGCGCTCAATCGTTTCGGATTTGGCGCGCGCGGCGGCGCCTCGGGTGATCTCTTCAATGCGGCCTCCGACCCGCGCGGCTTCGTCAAGGCTGAGCTCAATCGTCCCAACACCGTCCGGCTCGAAGTGCCGGGATTGCAGACGACGCCGGTATTGGCACAAGCCGTGTTCGCCTTTCAGGACGAGCAGAAGGCGAAGCGGGAGGCCGCCGCAAAGACGGCATCTGCCGCGCCCGACAGTGCCGCGCAGGCCGCGGATGCGAAGCGGCAAAACCCTTCGCTGACGAGCGCGGCGAGCGAAATGCCGGGAAAAATGTCCGCGATGGAGACGCAGGACAAAGGCGGCGCCAACGCCTCGATGCCATCAGGCGAGAAATCGTCGGAGCCGATGCAGCCCAATGCGGCAAAGCCGCCGGCGCAGCCGCTCAATGTCATTCAGAAAACCTACCGCGCCGAGGCGCTGGCGCGGCTGCAGCGGGCGATGATTTCCGATTGCGGATTTACCGAACGCCTGGTGACGTTCTGGTCCAATCATTTCTGCATCTCCGCCAACAAGGGCGAACTGGCGCGA
>DASXGD010000372.1:0-5734 GCA_036489245.1 Occallatibacter sp.
CGACATCCTGTGGAACGGCGGCGATCGCGTGTATGCGACTGTGCGTCTCCCCGAGCCGGAAGGCAAGAAGATCATCGCCGTGGGATGGACGACCTATCCGACGTTGCCGTCCTGGACCTGGCCGGGGCAGGAGGGCAAAGAGCTGCAGGTCGAGGTCTACTCCGGCGCTGAGAAGGTCCGGTTGTACCTGAACGACAAGCTGATCGACGAGAAGCCGACCGGGCGCGATCAGGAATTCAAGGCGACGTTTTCAGTACCCTATATGCCCGGCACGTTGAGAGCGGTGGGCATGCGGGGAGATCAGGCTGTCGCGGAAAGCGTTCTCGCCACCGCCGGCAATTCGACCACTCTGCGCGTCACCGCAGACCGAACCGAAGTCAAGGCCGATGGGCAGGACCTTTCCTTCCTCATAGTCGAGGCGGTCGACGATAAGGGGCATTTGCAGCCCAATGCCGATCAGGAAGTGCAGTTCTCCATCAGCGGACCCGGCGTGATCGCCGCAGTGGGAAACGGCGATGGGCACGACGATGCTTCCTACCACGGCGATCGGCGGAAGCTGTTTCAAGGGCGCGCACTCGTCGTGGTGCGTACCTCGCGAGCGAGTGGACCGATCACCGTCAAAGCCACAACTCCAGGCTTGAGCGAGGGGTCGGTGACGATCCAGTCACTCCCAATTGCAGAGCGCGCCGAACTGCGCTGAGCCGGGAATGCAAGGCGTGCGGGACCCCGGTACTTCCCGGGTATGCGAGGTCCCGAATCGCAGCCCGGCAATGATGAGCGCGCAAGGCCGGAGGTCTTGGTCAGGGAACTCAATTGTCCCTTACAAACAACGCGGTCGGGCTGCCATTGTCTGCGTCGGCGACGACGCGCACGGAATCACCCTTCTGGGCTTGAAACCGGAGTCCATCCACAACTCCGAAATTACCCTCGGCAACCGTGCCTGCGTTGATTTTGAAGATGTGGATCTTCCCCGACTTGTCTTCGACAGAGATCGAATGGGCACGCCCGTCGAATTTCTCCACAGTGCCGGCGGTGGATGTGAACGGGCCCGCCCCAAGATTCTTGAACGCCACAGCGGTTCGGGGGCGGGTCACTCCTCCAAAATAGAAGACGATCACGTATGCGCCGTTGCTTTTGAAGGTACTTACCGTCGTCGCCTCGGCTGCGACTCTCTTGTCAAATTCGATGCGGGTTTTGGGATTCGATTCGGTCTGAAATTCGCCGGTCGAACCGTTATCCTGGAGCACCGATATGGTCCTGTCAGGGTTGATGGAGGCGACCGTGCCGGTCAGCGCGTGAATCAACTCCTGTGCCGGCGATGGAACCGGAACCGAAACAAGGCACCCCACACAAACGAAGGTCAACAAGGATGCTTTCAGCATGCATTCCTCCCATGTTCATTGAATTGTGGGCGAAGAGCGGACGCAGAGCCTGCCCCGAATCAAACGCGGAAAGTATAGCTCCCTGTTTGCTTTCGCAGCAATCCCCAGAACGACAGAACGGCCGCAAATCCGGACGCACCCCCGCGCGCCCAGTCATGGGCCTATAACTAACTTGGATGCAAATCTCAAGGTGCGGAGAACCGCCTGACAGAAATTCGCTAGTTCCCGCTCTTGTTGCCGAGGCCGAAGATTTTCTGGAACAGGTTGCGGCGATCGGGAGGGTGGCTGCAGGTGTCGGTGGGCGCCGTGCCGTCAAGGAACGCAGCGCTGTACGTGGTTGGGCACGCGCTGTCCGGAAGCAGGTTGGTGATCTTGTCGAGGTCGACGAGTTGCACACCGTCCGGCGGCGTGAATGGTTTGGTGTCGGAGTACTGCGGCAACTGCACCGCCTTTTTCATAAACTCGGCCCAGATCGGGCCGGCGGCGGGCGCGCCTTCAATGACGATGTCGGTGTAGTCGTCGTTGCCGACCCACACCACGCAGAGCAGGTTGCTGGTGAACCCTGCGAACCAGGCATCGTGGCTGGAGCCGGTCTTGCCGGCTGCGGGTGCGGTAAAGCCCAGGGAACGGACCCTGCCTCCGGTACCGGCGTTGAGCACGTTCTCCATCAGGTTGGTGGTCAGATAGGCCACGCGGGGATCGAGCACCTGCTTGGCGTTGGGCGTGTAATCGGTCATGACGTCGCCGTTGGCGGTGCGCACGCTGGCCAGCATCCAGGGATCGAGGTGAACGCCTCCATTGGCGAAGGTGGTGTAAGCGCCCGCCATGTCGAGAGGCGATGCATCGTAGGAACCGATGGCCACCGAAGGCGTTCCGCGCGCGCTCTTGACGCCCGCCTGGCGCGCCAGGTCGGCGACCCGATCGAATCCCACCATCGACGCCAGACCAATGGTTGCATTGTTGAGCGACCACTGCAGGGCATAACGCGCGGTAACCTGGTCGTGATAGTTGTTGTGATCGTTGCGGGGGCTGTACTCCTTGTCGCCCACCATGTATGTACTCTGCTCATCGTTGAGCATGGTCACGGGCGAAAACAGCTTCTCCTGACCCGGGAGAGGAGTGCCCTCCACCGCGGTCTGAAACGCCGCCGCATAAACGAATGGCTTGAAGATGGAGCCGGTCGGACGATGCGCAACGGCGTGGTTCACCTGGCTGTTGCCATAGCTGCGGCCTCCCACCAGGGCCAGCACCTGGCCGGTGTGCGGGTTAAGCGCGACCAGGGCCACTTGCGGATAAGTGATGGGGCCGGGCGGCGGTTGTGGCGCTGCCCCCTTCTTCGCGTTGCGGCGTGCGTGGAGCTTCTCCACCTGCTCGTCGACGACATGGATGGTTGAATCAACCGCCGCGGTGGCGACGCGCTGCAGGTCGGGGTCGAGCGTGGTGTAAATGCGCAGGCCTTCGAGGTTGGAATCGCGCTCCCCGATCTTCTGCAGCAGTTGCTCGTGCACCAGGTCGACGAAGTAAGGCGCCTCGCTGGCATCGACACTGGCGGTGGAGAGATGCAGCGGCTCGGCCTGGGCGCGTTCCCCTATGCTCTTGCTGATGGCGCCCGTCTCAACCATGGAATCCAGCACCAGGTTGCGGCGCTCGATAGCGCGATCGGGGTGGCGGAAGGGCGAGAAGTAATTGGGCCGCTGGATCATGCCCGCCAGCAGGGCGCTCTCCGCGAGATCGAGCTGGCGCACGTCCTTGCCGAAGTAGGATTGCGCGGCCTCGCCGAAACCATTGATCGCGAAGCTGCCCCGCTGCCCGAGGTTGATCTGGTTGGCGTACAGCTCGAAAATCTGCTTCTTGGTGAAGCGGTGCTCCAGCTGAAACGTGATGACGATTTCAATGATCTTGCGCTTGATGCGTTTTTCGGGAGTAAGGAAAAACCCGCGCGCGAGCTGCATGGTGAGCGTGGACCCGCCCTGCTGCTTCTGCCCGGTGGTGAGGTCGCGGAAGACGGCCTCCATGAGGCGAAAGTAATTGACGCCGCCGTGCTCGAAGAAGCGGCGGTCTTCGACGGCAAGGACTGCCTGGACCAGGTTCTGCGGGATCTCGTCGTATGTGATCAGGCGTCGCTTGGTGCGGTTGGCGTCCTCGCTGAGGCCGGTGATGAGGACCGGCTCGAGTTCATAACTGGCCAGCGCCTGGTTATGATCGTCGGCGATCGACTGAACTACGCCGTTGTTGACGTGGATGGTGGCGCTGTCCTGGGCATGGTAGGATTGCGGGCCGGGATAGACAGTGATGGTGTTGTCGCTCTCGCTATACGTGCCCATCGGGGAGTCTTTCTGGGTCCCGACGAGAGAATAGTTGGCCTGCCGGAGTTCTTCGGCGATGAGGCGGATAGAAAGCTTCTGGCCGGGGCGCACTTCGCGCGGCTCGGCGAAAATCTTGGCCGTGTTCTTGAACAGCGGCTGCTTGAGGCGCTCGTCGACAATGTGCTGGTATTTGACGTAGAAGTAGCCGCCGACCGTCAACACCGTGACGGCCGCCGCGGCCACCACGATCAGCCCGATGCGCAGCGCGAGCGAAGCCCAGCCGGTTCGCTGGGTGGGCATCCGGAATTTGATTTTCAATGCCATGGAAACAGCTGTTAGCTCGTAGCTATTAGCTTTTAGCTCCTCGTGTTTCAGGCGGGCTTCGTGCCCGCGGCGGTTACTGTCGTCGGACCTGCTTCCCTTCAGGAGAAAAAGTGCCTGCGTGAGAACTGGATCTCGGGCTAACTTGCTGACTTGCTACGCCGCGCAGCGGCGCTGACTTGCTGTCTTTCTCATCAAACCGGTCTCCGCTGATGGTCCCCATCTCGCGGATAAACTTCGGGCGCCTTTTGCGGCCCGGCTCAAGCCGTCCGTTGATACAAAAAGCACAAGCTGGACGCTAGAAGCTGTCGGTACCCTCCAGCAGATTCTCTTCATCTACCCGGTGCCTCACCTGAGCAACGACGTCGCCGAGGGCCAGATCGACGCTCTGGCTGGTGGCGCGGGTCACCAGTTCCACCTGGCCGCTCGCCGCTTTCTTACCTACATTGATGCGATAAGGAATGCCGACCAGGTCCGCATCCTTGAATTTGACGCCCGCGCGCTCGTCCCGGTCATCGAGCAGCACGTCGAGGCCGGCGGCTTCCAAGTCCGCGGCCAGCTTCTCACCGGTTTCTTTGAGCAATGCATCTCCCACGTTGGTTACCGTCACAACCACCGTGAACGGGGCGATCGAAGGGGGCAGCCAGAAGCCGTTGGCGTCATTCGATTGTTCGACGGCAGCGGTCAGAATGCGTTCGATGCCGATGCCGTAGCTGCCCATGATGGGAGTCACTTCCTTGCCGTTGGGATCGAGCACCCGCGCGCCCATCGATTCGGAATACTTGTAGCCCAGCTTGAAGATGTGTCCCACCTCGACGGCCTTGCCGACCACCAGCTTGCCGCTGCAAGGTTCCCCATTCTTATCGACGGGGCACGACTCGCCTTCGTTCACACTGCGAATGTCGGCGCTCACGGTCCAGCTGAAATCGCGGCCCGGAACCACGTTGCGCAGGTGGTAGTCGAGCTTGTTGGCCCCGCAGACAAGGTTTTTGCGGCCTTCGAGCGACTTGTCCACCACCACTGTGAGGCCTTCGCCGAGCGGCTGGTCGTTGTGCTTGAGCCCCACGGGGCCGAGGTAGCCGGCGGGGCCGTTAAAGTACTGCTCCAGTTCCGCCGCCTGCATGGTGCGCAGCTCGGCCGCTCCCACCACGCCCATCAGCTTGGTTTCATTTACCTGGTGGTCGCCGCGGAGGAAGGTAGCGGCGCCGTGCCAGGCATCGGGTTTACCACCTGTGCCCCGCTTCAGTGCCATGTACGCCACGCACTTGATGTCGGAGGCGGGCGAGATTTTGAAGAACGCAGCCACATCGGAAATCGACGCACACCCCGGAGTGTGGACCATTTCCGGCGTTCCGTCTCCACTTGCCTCCATCTCAACCAAAGGGTCAAGCCGTGAAACGGCCTTTTCGACGTTGGCCGCGTATCCGCACACCGGGCAGCTGGCGATCAGGTCCTCGCCCGCGTCCGTGTAGACCATGAACTCCTGCGACTGCGAACCGCCCATGGCCCCCGAATCGGCTTCGACGGCAACGAACTTGAGGCCGCAACGGGTGAAAATCGTGCGATAGACCCCGTCGTGAAGATCGAAGCTCTTGTCCAGGCCGGCCTTGTCGATGTCGAAGGAATAGGCGTCCTTCATGATGAATTGCCGCACCCGCAGCAGGCCCGCCTTCGGCCTGGGCTCATCGCGGAACTTGGTCTGGATCTGGTACCAGATCTGCGGCA
>DASXGD010000389.1:0-1620 GCA_036489245.1 Occallatibacter sp.
AACGCGGCCAGCGCGCAAGGCTGTAGCAGACTCCACGCCAAGTCTTCCTCAAAACGTGCCGCCGAACTTGAGCCGGCCCATCGCCGCTGCGGCACGACCACCGGTCCGGCTCCGAGCCATACGAAGCGGCGTACCTCAACGGCAATTATGAAAGGATCACGTCATGTCAAATCTTGAGATGCTCACCCCACAGAACAGCGCGATCGCGCTTATCGACTATCAGCCTGCGATGTACCAGGGCGTGCAGTCGCACGACCGGCTGGTGACCTTCAACAATGTCCAGGTACTCGCCAAGGCCGCCAAACTGTTTGGCATCCCGACCGTGATCTCGACGATCGCCAAGGACAGTTTCTCCGGCCCGTACATGCCGGAGGTCACCGCCCTGTTTCCTGAGAACGAGGTTATCGATCGCACCGCGATGAATGCTTGGCTCGACGCGAATTTCCGCAAGGCGGTTCAGGCTCTCGGGCGCAAGAAGATTGTTATGGCCGGGCTGTGGACCGAAGCCTGCGTGATGTTTCCCACACTCGACATGCTGAGAGAAGGGTTCGAAATATACGTCGCAGCCGATGCCTGCGGTGATATTTCACTCGAGGCGCACAATCGCGCCATGGACCGGGCGGTTCAGGCCGGTGCCATCCCCATCACCTCGCTGCAATACGTCTTCGAGCTGCAGCAGGATTGGGCGCGCAGCGAGACCTACGAAGGGGTGATGGAGATCCTGCGGGCGCATTCGCCGTACGGAATTCAAGTGCGCTTCTCCAAGTGGGCGCTCGGTGAACATGCTTCTGAGGCCGGTCCAGCGCCAAAACGGTAGTTGGCTGCCGTCCAGCCTGCAGCCTCGCAATATGACCTGCAGGGGCGGACAGCGGGCGCGCTGCACGCTGCCGCCCTTCGGCGGAATGCCGGGGTATTACAGTCCCCGCGGACTCCGCGTCCATCACCCAGTAGACAGGGCCCGCATCAACGCGACGCCGAGAGAACTGAAGAGGCCGTCATGTTGAAATCCGCCGCCACCATTGTGCTTGTGCATGGCGCTTGGGCCGATGGATCAAGCTGGAATAAGGTTATCCTTCTACTGCAGGCCAAGGACTTGCCGGTCGTCGCCGTGCAAATCCCCCTGACGTCTATCGAGGATGATGTCACTGCAACGTATCGCATCATCGCGGACACGGAGGGGCCCATCATCCTTGTCGGTCACAGTTGGGGCGGAATGGCCGTCACTCAGGCAGGCGTCGACCCGAAGGTGGCGGCTCTCGTCTATGTCTCCGCCTTTGCCCCCGATGTAGGAGAAAGCGGCAGCAGTCTGATCAGCGCGCATCCGACACCGCCGGCGCTCTCCACGATGGTCACCGACAGCGCGGGATTTGTGTATCAAACAATCGACGGCGTGTTGAAGAATATCGCGCCGGACGTACCGGCCGCAGAAGCCCGGGCCCTGGCCGTCACCCAGAGGCGGCTCGCGGGGAAGGCGTTTGGACAGACCGTCTCCGTGGCTGCCTGGAAGAGCAAGCCTTCCTGGTTCATCGTTACCCCCGACGATCGTGTGGTCAGCGCCGAACTCCAAGCGGCAGAAGCCAGGCGGATGGAAGCCAGGACAACTGTGCTTCAATCGAGCCA
>DASXGD010000396.1:0-3057 GCA_036489245.1 Occallatibacter sp.
ACACGGGACCCATGTGACCAGGGATAAGGAGCCGAACAACGCGGCGAACTTGCCCAGAACGTAGCCGAATCGGGAAATCGGATGACTGAGCAGGATGGGGAGTGCGTTGTCGGCGAGGTCGAACGTGATGAGGCGGGGCGCGATCCACGCGGTGATGACCAATGCGGCCCAGCATTGGATTTCGAGAACAACGAGAAAGAACATCGCGTTGATGGAGAGGTCTCTCGCATCATTCCCGTGCAGGATGAGGGCGCGCGCGATGGGATTGTTGGCGAGATAGATGAGAACGATGAAGACGAATGTGGGAAGGAACGAAAGCGTGAACAGCCCGATGGTGATCTTGGACGACCAGACTTCGGCGAGGCCGTAGCGCGCGAGCACCAGAACGCGCGTCCAGAGCGGGGTTACTCGGCCGGTGTAGGCCCGATAGTCGTGCTTATAGACCGACAAGTTGCTCCTCCCTCTTTGTCTCGCTGTCCATGGCGTTGTCCATCGCCCGCAGGAAGATGTCTTCGAGCGAATCGCGGCGCTGGTGCATGCGGCGGATCTGGACGCCCTGGCCGGCAGCCACGGTGTAGAGATCGCGGGCTTCGATCTGTTCGGGCATGACCAGCTTGACGCGGCCGCCGGGGAAGCAGGCACATTCGCAACCCATCTCGCGCATCTTCTCCGCGAGGCTGTCGGCGGCGCCGACGGTTTCAAGCTCAATGAAGTTGCGATGCGAACGGCGCTCTTCCTCGATATTGCAGAGAGCGGCGATGCGTCCGTTCTTGAGGATCAGGGCCTCGTCGCAGGTTTCGTCGATGTCGCGCAGCAGGTGCGAGGAGATCAGCATGCGGATGCTGCCCTCTTTGCGAATCTCCTTGATGGTCTGGATCATGCGCTGGCGGGCCATGGGGTCGAGGCCGTTGGTGGGCTCGTCGAGAATGAGCAGGCGCGGACCGTGGGCGAGGGCCTGGGCCAGCTTGATGAGCTGCTTCATCCCCAGCGAATACGTGCTGACCTTGCGATAGCGCACTTCGCCGAGCCCGACGTAAAACAGCGCTTCGTGTGCGCGCTCGAGGGCTTCGCTTGAGGGCAGGCCGGAAAGCTCGGCCATGTAACGGACAAAATGCACGCCGCTCATGTTGCCGATGAAGGAGTCGTTCTCGGGCATGTAGCCGATCGACTGGCGGATGCGGGCGCGATCGCGCACCGCATCCATGCCAAACACGCGGGCGGTTCCACGCGAGGGCACATGGAATCCGAGCAGGGTATTGATCAGTGTCGATTTTCCGGCGCCGTTAGGGCCCAGCAGACCGATGGCGTTGCCGCGCAGCTCACCGGTCAGGCCGTCGAGGACGACGCGGCCGCCGAGACGGACTTCCAAACGGTCTAGATCGATAACGCCCATGCTATTTCCTTACGAGTGGGCCAGCCAACTTGTTCCGGGAATCGAGCAGCGCCCCGAGGGTGAGGAAGTCGAAACCGAACAGACGGCTATCGCTGGCGGCTTCGATGCGGTTCTCTTTGCCCCACGCGCAGATCGCGGTGGGCCTTGAGTCGGCAGCCAGCTTGCGGATCGCATCCGCAGACTCGCCGCTGAACTGGGAGAGCACTGGATTGAGCACCGGGCTCAGGTTCTGGTAGGCCACGGCGGAGTAGTTCTCGTTCTCATCTTTGGGCAGCAGAGCCCGGAAAGAGGCGGAGCGGCCGAGCGAGTTGCCGCTCGAGCGGATCTGGAGCGCTTCAATGAGCAGTGCGCGAGTGGGCGCAATGATCATGAAGCCGCTGGAATAGGTGTAATTGGCGACGACGGTTCCCAATGTGACGTCACGGATGGCATAGAAGCGCTGGCCGTTGACATCGCTGGGGTCGATGGCGGCCTGGTGGGACTTTGGTCCCTGCGGCTGACTGTTGACAGTCTGCACCAGGCGTTCGAGGGTGTTTTCAAGCTGAGACGCATTGTTGACTTCAATCACCGCTTTCCAGGAGGGTGTCGGGAGAACCGGTCCATCCAAAGCCAGTGAAAAATCACCGCCCAGGTTGGCCATCAGGTCGTCGCGAACACTGATCTGGAGTTTTTGATCCGCTTCGTCCAGGCCTGGATTGCCTCCGCTGTTCGCGGTCATGGCCATGATGTCGTCGGCGATGGATTTGGGATCTTTCGAAAGCACTGCAACCGCGATGGATGCATTGGAACTGACAAAATCGAGCGAACCCATGGGCGCCGGAGCGCCGAGCCACGAAGCCACACGCTCACGTGTACCGGAGAACTGCAGGTTGAGGTGGTTCTGCGGCATGCCGTTGGTTTCGCGATGCTCAGCGATCAGGTAGCGGACTTCCTCCATCCCGCTGTTTTGAAGTGCGCCCTGCGATGTGGGCCGGATTCGCATGTGCGTCGAGGCGTTGGCCATCATTGTGTGGAGATCGGCGGCCAGGATGATGCCCGCGCCGCGCTCGTACGCGGCGGCAATCTGCTGTCCGAAGTCCGAGGCGGCGAATCCGCTCGCGCCGGCATCCAACTGCGCGTTTAGCTGCTTCAAGAGGGCGATGTCATTGGAGAAGATGACCTCATGGGAGCGGACGAGAGCGTAGGCCGCGTGGCCGGTGTTGACCGGGGGAGTGGTGCTGGCGGCCAGGGACTGCTCATCCAACACGGTCAATTCGCCGTGCACTTCGGGATCGGCCGCCTGGGTTTTCAGCAGATCGGAGAGGCCGCCTTTTTCAACGTCGGCGAGAACCGCGAAACCGGGATGATCAGCCTGGTGAACGCCCACCACAACGGCTTCGTCGCCGAGGTATTGGCTCACGTCGTGAATCTTGCCCACCAGCTTATCGAGTTCGGCTGAGTTGTTGTGGCCCTGGTTTGCCCACTGCTGCAAGGCCGGGCTCTGGCTCATTTGGTCGTGGAAGATCTGGTTGGCCTCGGTGAGGAATTCACCGAGATTGGGAATGCTGATGTAGAGCAGCGTATCCGCGGGCACGCGCGGCAGCAGATCGCTCGAGTAGCGCGGCTGGGGGAAGGGAATCTGGCCGATGCGATGCTCGACCATGGCCAACTCCGCCAGAAGCCCG
>DASXGD010000420.1:0-2083 GCA_036489245.1 Occallatibacter sp.
CCGCGCCACCACCGTGCTGTTGGCTTTGGGCACTCTATCCTTATATGGTTCCGCACCGTAGGTGGTGGGGATGTTGGCGGTGTCGAGAAGATCCTTGGCGCCCCAGGGAATGCCGTGCAGCGGCCCGCGATAGTGGCCGGCCGCGATTTCGGTATCCGCCTGCCGGGCCTGGGAAAGGGCGTGATCGCGGGTCAGCGTAATCACGCAATGGAGCTTGGGGTCGAACAGTTCCAGGCGATCGAGATAGATCTGGGTCAGCCGTTCCGAGGTCAGGGCCTTGCTCTCGATCCATCGCGAAAGCTGGGTCACCGTGGAGTAGGCGATGGCCTCGTCGCTGGATGGCACGCTGGCGCGGGTGGCGCTGCTACGGACGAATCCCGCGGCTTTCTCTCGCTCGCGTTTGAGGGCGACAATGCCTACCTGCGCTGGGTTCCAGAGCGTGGCGGGCGCGAGGGTTTCTTCGAGGGCGACCTTGCGCGGACCGACGCGGAGTTCATAATTGGGCGCCATCTGCATGCGCCAGTTGACGGCCGCCTGTTCGCGGTCCGCGGGCGTCATCTCCACCCGCACCAGCTTTTCCGCTTCGGCAAAGGTGGCGGCCGAGACTTCGGGACCGACAGCGGCCGCAGTTCCAAACGCGGGAGGAGCGCCCGGCGTCGGCTGTTGGCCGGGAGGAGCCTGCGCCGTGGCGGCTTCGAGAGCTGCGCTCAACATTCCCAACGAACTGTAGGTGATGAATTCTCTGCGCGTTCCCGGCATTAGTAATTCCTTTCCGCGCTTCCCGATTCTTCAGGGGCCGAAGCCCTCATATCATGCAGTCTCGATTAAAGCCCGCGCCCGTTCATAAGCGGCGGTACGCCTTCGGTCACTCTAACGCGCGACCCCTCCCGGCGGCACATGCTCCTCAAGATAGCGCGTGATCAGGCTGAAAAGGTGGAACGCTGTTCCCTCGCCTTCAGAAATCGAGTGGGTGCGGTTCGGGTAATCCATGAAGTCGAACGGCTTGCCCAGCGCCACCAGCCTGTTGATCAGCAGTTCGGTTCCCTGGTAGTGCACATTATCGTCGCCGGAGCCGTGCACCACCAGCAGATGTCCCTCCAGGTTCTGCGCAAAATTAATCGGCGAACCGTCGTGGTAGCCCTGCTTGTTTTGCTCGGGCAGTCCCATATAACGCTCCTGGTAGATGGTGTCATAGTGGCTTTCGTCGGCCACGGGAGCGACGGCAATGCCAGTCGAATAGACCCCGGCGTCGCGGAACATCACGTTGAGGGTATTGGAGCCGCCGCCGCTCCAGCCCCAGATGGCCATGCGCGTGGTATCGATGTAGCTTCGCTCGCGAGCCAGTTCCTGAATCGCCTGACCCTGCTGGGCCGCGGACAACACGCCCACCGCGCCGTAGATGCTCTTGCGCCAGTCACGGCCTTTGGGCGCCGGCGTTCCCTGGTTATCGAAGCTGATCACCAGGTAGCCCTGCTGTGCAATCAGGCCATGGAACAGGTTGCGCAGATTGCCCCACGCATCCCGAACTGTCACCCCTCCAGGCTCACCATATACGTAGGTGAGCACCGGGTATTTTTTGGATGGATCGAAATCGGGCGGCTTCATCATCCATCCATCGAGCGTGGCGCCGTTGGCCACCTTCACTTTGAAAAACTCCGGTGGCCGGGACAGGATCCCGGCGGCCTTCTTCCCGAGTTCGTGGTTGTCTTCGAGCGTGCGCGCGGCCTTGTGCCCGGGCAGGCTCACGATTTCAATTCGAGGCGGGCAGGTAAAGCTCGACGACGTGTGCGACGCCCAATGGCCGTTGGGAGCGATGTCATAGGTGTTGGAGCCGGCCGCGGCAGGCGGAGTCACGCGTTCCGGGACGCCCTGCCCGTCGAGGCGCGATCGATAGAGATAGCGGCGCACCGGGTCGTCGGGCGAGGCCAGAAAATAGAGCCATCCGCCGTCCGCGTCCATCCCTTCCACCGACATCACGTCGGCCTTGAAGCTGGTGAGCAGGCGCGCCTCACCGGTCGAGCGATCGATCCGATACGCATGCCGCCATCCGTCGCGCTCGCTGATCCAGAGCAGATCGGGCTCC
>DASXGD010000428.1:0-8351 GCA_036489245.1 Occallatibacter sp.
GGAGGCAATGTCCGGCTTCAACACCCCCAGCTTCAACAGCCCCGCAAGCCAAAGCAATGGGATGGAGGAGCCGGCGGGAGACAACTTTGCCCTCGATCAACAGGTCTTTGAGCGAAACCATCAAGCCAAAAGCGACAATCCCGGCGAGACCGGCCTGGGACCGGTCTATAACGGGACCGCCTGCGTAACCTGCCATGAGAACCCCAATACCGGCGGCGCCAGCCAGATCACGGAGCTGCGCGTCGGCCACAACGACGTAAACGGAAACTTCGTCAACCCCACCATATTCATCAACGATGGGCAGAACACCATCACGGGCCGCTCCATCGTGAACGATCGCGCCATCTGTCCCGAGGCCCAGGAACACATCCCTCCCACCGAAAATATCCGCGCTCTGCGTGCGGTGCTCAATACCCTGGGCGACGGCTTCGTCGAGGCTATCGACGATCGGACCCTGATCGCCATCTCCGCGCGCCAGCCAGACCAGAGCGATGGCAGGATTCACGGTGAAATCGTCGAAGCGCCGTTATTCGAAGCCCCGGGACAAACCCGTGTGGGCCGCTTTGGCTGGAAAGACCAGCATGGAAGCCTCCTTTCCTTCGCCAGCGATGCCTACTTGAACGAGATGGGGGTCACCAGCCGGCTCCGTCCCAAAGATGTGACCACGGTCTGCAAGACTACCACCGATCCGGAAGATGTCCCGGACAGCCTGGGGCTCGCGGATATCGATCACTTCGCCCAGTTCATCCGCGCCACCACGGTTCCACCCCGCGACACGGCACTGGCAGCCACCATTTCAGCCCGGCACGGCGAGCGCCTCTTTCAGCAACTGGGTTGCGGCACGTGCCATGCTTCGGCCATCACAACCGCTCCCGCCGGCACCGTGCTTGACGGGGGCACATTTATTGTCCCCGCGGCGCTGGGAGACAAAGTGATTCATCCCTACAGTGACTTCCTCCTGCATGACGTTGGCACCGGCGATGGCATCGTCCAGGTGGGGCCGCAGGATACAGCCAACAAGCTGCGGACCGTGCCCCTCTGGGGAGTGCGCACCAAGGCCCGGTTCATGCATGACCTGAAGTCGCTTTCCCTGAATGACGCAATCGCGCGCCACAGGAACGAGGCAGCCGAACCCGCGCACAGGTTCCGGGAGCTCGCTCCCGCCGACCAGCAGGACCTTCTCACCTTCCTCAATTCCCTCTGACCTCAATTCCCTCTGAAAAAGACAAGCCGGATTTGAAGGCGGGCTGCCGTCCGACGACAGCCCCGCCTTTTTCCGTTTTCTGTTCCATGGCGTCTATGTCCGTGCCGGCCGGCGGCAAATGACATAACTGAGAATTGACCGTGAACATTCGCGCGCCTGGTCCTGCGACAATTTCTATGACAGCGGGCTGACCCGTCGCGGCCGCCGAAGCAGGAGTGATGACCCAGAAGAGATGGACCAGGAGAGATACGGATGAAATCGCTCAGTAGCGTAGAGTGCAAACAGGAAATTTTGGCGCGGCTTGACAAGATCCGCCCGGACACTCCCCGCAAATGGGGGAAGATGACCGCTTCCCAGATGATCTGTCACCTGAGCGATTGTTTCCTTGGAGTGATGGGCGACCGGCCGATGGAGATTCCCCGCGGTTTTACTTTTCTGAGAGTGATGAAGGGTTTTGCCCTGTATGCGCCGTTCCAGTGGCCAAAGGGCGTGCCCACGCGGCCCGAATTCGATCAGCACGCAGGCGGCGGGACACCGCCCGCGCAGTTCGAGTCCGACATGCGCATTCTCCGCGCGTCGATGGAGAGGTTTACCGGCCAGCCGCGAAGCTTCGTTTTCAGGCCCCATCCCATGTTCAAGGAAATGTCAGAGAAAGACTGGATGCGCTGGGGCTATCTCCACACCGATCATCATCTGCGGCAATTTGGGCAGTAGGCGCGCCGTGCGGAGGACGCAGTCGAGCTGCCTCAAACAGCGAAATTGCGCAGTGACTTTCCGTGCGAATAGCTTTGATTACTGGGGTGAATGCGCATGCGGCAATGGCCGGATCAACGGATTCTTAATCTGCTTGCGATCGAAACGCCCATTATTCAGGCGCCGATGGCGAGCGCGGATTCTCTGTCCCTGGCACTCGCGGTCGCGAAAGCCGGAGGACTCGGATCGCTTGCCTGCGCATTGAAGAACATGGATGAAATACGCACCGCGGTGCGGAAATTCCGCGAAGAAACCGTTCGCCCCTTCAATCTCAACTTCTTCTGTCACAGGATGACGGCCCCAGGCCAGGCCTCCATTGAGAGATGGAAAGCGTTTCTTGCACCTTTCTATCTGCGGTGGGGACTTGATATCGAGGCAGTCCCGGAATCCCGGCTGCGCATGCCCTTCGACGAGGAAGCCTGCGCACTGGTGGAAGAGCTTGCGCCGGCAGTCGCGAGTTTTCATTTCGGTCTTCCAGCGCCCAGCCACGTTGACCGGCTGAAAGACAAGGGCATCAGGATTCTTTCCACCGCGACAACCGTTGCTGAAGCGAAATGGCTCGAACAGCGCGGTTGCGACGCGATCATTGTGCAGGGCCTGGAGGCGGGCGGACACCGGGGCATGTTCCTGGACCAAAACCCGGCCACCCAGGTCGGCTTGTTTGCCTTGCTTCCACAGGTGGCTGATGAGGTGAAGATTCCGCTGATTGCAACCGGTGGAATTGCCGACGCTCGGGGCATCGTCGCAGCGTTTGCACTGGGCGCGTCCGCAGTTCAGATCGGAACCGCATATCTCTTCTGCCCGGAAGCTGAAATATCGCCGCTTTATCGTAAGGCAATCCAGGAAGTCGGCGACAATGGCACGGCGCTGACGAATCTCTTCAGCGGGCGTCCCGCCCGGGGTATTGTTAACCGTTATCTGGAAGAAGGCGGTTTTATCTCCGACGCAGCACTTCCGTTTCCCTATGCTGCGATGCTCACCCTGCCGCTCCGTATCGCCTCAGAAAAGGCACGATCCTCTGAGTACATGCAGATGTGGGCTGGACAGGCAGCGAGCCTGGGAAAGACGGTGGGAGCGGAACAACTCACCCGGACACTCGCCACGACCGCGTTGGATTATTGGGACCGGCTCTAAAGGGCTTCCACAAATCGCCGCCCATTCGGCAACGACTCTACCCTCAAAGGGTGAGCTCGCCATCCCCAATTTGCGCATGAGTGATGCAGCCAAACTCGGGCAAGCAGCTCCCCCGATTCCGTTCCGGCGCGCCTCCGCTACACTAGCACCTGGGATGCCGCACGCTTTGGCACAGGCCGTGGAGCTGGTAACCACGGTGCTGACCGTGGCGGGGATGGGCTACTTTGCGGCCGCCCTGCTCGCCGCGCGCGTGTTCCTTCTCAAGCGCCGCGCTCCTTTGCAGCCGTTCGATCCCGGGGTCAGCATCCTCAAGTCGCTCAAGGGCCTCGACCCGGGCATGCTGGACGCATTCCGCAGCCATTGCCGCCAGGATTATACCGGCCCGTACGAGCTGCTGTTCGGCGTCTCGGCGCTCGATGATCCCGCTATCTCAGCGGTCGTCGAGCTTCAGGCGGAATTCCCCGATCGGACCATACGGCTGATCGTGTGCCCGCAGCGGTTGGGAACCAATGGCAAGGTCAGCACCCTGATCCAGCTCCTGCCCCACGCACAACATGACTTTGTTCTTATCAACGACTCCGACATCACGGTTTCGCCGCATTACCTCGAGCGCATCATGGCATTGCATACACCGGTGCCGCCAACCGGCGGAGGCCGGAAGGCCGGCCTCGTTACAGCGCTGTATCGCGGCCGCGCCCATGAGACCCTGCCCTCGCGCCTGGAAGCGCTCGGGATCGCCACCGACTTCCAGCCCAGCGTGCTGCTGGCCCGCTGGATCGAGGGTGGCCTGCGCTATGGGCTGGGGTCTACGCTCTGTGTCAGCCGCGAATCCCTGGAGAGCATCGGCGGCATGGATGTCCTGGTAGACCACCTGGCCGATGATTACGAACTCGGCGAGCGCATCTTCAAGGCCGGGTATTCCGTCGCCCTGAGCGCCGAAGTGGTCGAAACCAGCGTCCCCGCCTACACCTGGAAAGGCTTTTTCGATCACCAGTTGCGCTGGTACCGGACGGTGCGCGATGCGCGCCCCTGGGGCTATGCGGGCCTGGTCTTCACCTTCGGTCTGGGCTGGGCGCTGTTGAACCTGCTCGCCAGCGGCCTGAGCCCCTTGAGTTTGTGGCTTCTGGCTCTGAGCTTCTTTCTGCGCCTGTCATTGGCCATGACCGTAGGCGCCGAAGTACTGGGCGATCGCCAGGTCCTGCCCAGCCTGTGGCTGATTCCCCTGCGGGATGTGGTGGCCATGGAGTTGTGGGTAGCAGGATTCGCCGGAAACACCATCGTGTGGCGAGGAGAGCGCTTTGCGGTGAAACACGGCAAGCTGGAGAACGACCCGCGATAGCCGCTCCGGCCGGATTGGCACCGGCGTTGGCGACAATGCTATGGTGAGTGCCAAATGCCGTTTGTAACCACTACGGACGCGGGTGTCCCGATTCAGGGGCCGACCGCGACCCTGATTTACGACGACTGGTACCCCGCCCTGCGCACAGACTCATTGCGAAAGGGACGATTGACCACCGCCATGCTGCTGGGCATTCCGCTGGTCCTGGGACGGCGCAGCGACGGACGCATATTTGCGCTGCGCGACAGCTGCCCCCATCGCGGGATTCCGCTGAGCGTGGGCTGGTTCGACGGCGAGCGGGTTACCTGCCGCTACCACGGTTGGGAATTCGAGCCATGCAGCGGGCAGTGTGCCCTGATCCCGTCGCTCACCAGCCAGGACAAGCTGGATGCGACGCGCATCTACGCGACCGCGTTTCCCTGTGAGGAGCGCGATGGGCATGCATGGGTCTATGTGCCCGGACCCGGTTCGGGACGCAAGACTGCGGAGCGGCTGCGAGAACTGCCGGAGCTGAAGAAGTTCGGCCCCCGGTACCGCACCGCGTTTCTCACCGCCGACCTCCCCTGCAACGTGGACCACGGCATCATCGGGTTAATGGACCCCGCACACGGGCCATTCGTGCACCAGGCATGGTGGTGGCGTTCGCGGGCCAGCATCCGCGAGAAGGCCAAGAGGTTCGAGCCGATCCCCGAAGGGTTTCGCATGAGCGCGCATGCGCCCAGCGGCAACTCAGCTCCCTACAAGCTGCTGGGCATCTACGGAGAGCCGGTGGAGACGACCATCGATTTCATCTTGCCCAACCGGCGCACGGAGACGATCCGCTGCGGCGACAAATGGTTCTCAAGCCTGACTACGGTGACGCCGGTGACTGCTTCAACCTGTCGAATCGACGTGGTGGGGGCGTGGAATGTTTTCTACCATGTGCCGTTTGTTACTCCGATTGCGAAGTTCTTCGGGGCCCGGTTCGTGCGCCAAGACCAGGTCACCATGATTCAGCAGGCCGAGGGGCTGAAGCATAACCCAAGCCTGATGCTGATCGACGACGCAGACAAGCCGGCCAAATGGTACTTCGCGCTCAAACAGGCGCGGCTGGATACACCACCCGGTGTGCCACCGAAGCATCCGATGGATGGGCCGGTAGACCTGCACTGGCGCAGCTAACTACGCAAGAGCTAAGAGCTAAACTAAAAGCTGTCTCAATCTCCGGTCGTCGCCGCGGTCAGATCCTGGACGGTGATTGCTTCAGGATCGATCGACAGGCACACGGCCAATTCACTGAACGCCTTGTCCCACTGCGGCCGGTCGTCGGGGGTCAGCGAGGTAAGCGCATAGCTGGACGTGCGCAGGATTTCGTACCAGATATTCTGCGCCTGCCACAGGTTTAGATCGAACGGCAATTCCGCGAAAACGCGCGCCAGCGTAAGCGCGCGGTCCAGCATCTCCAGCGATCCAGACGACATGAGCAGCTCGATCATGGCTCGTTTCATGCGCTGATCGGCGATGTAGGAGAGCGTCGCCGTCTCCAGCGCGACCTGGTCGGCCTTGGCCAGGGCCATGAACGATCGCAGCGCTGCCTGGTCGATAGGGTCGCCTTCCAGCGCGCGTCGCAGTCCGGCGTTGATGGCAAATCCCGCGGCAAGCGTGAGAGCGGGCGGCTTGGGCAATCCGGCCTGGGAAAGGAAATGCAAAAGGCTGGCGTGATCTTCGTAGATGCTCGTCATCGAGCTCTCAATATTCCAGAGCGTGGTATTGAGGATGAGCTGAACGATACGGCGTTGTTCGTCACGGAACAGCGAGGTCAGGGAGTAATCCACGTGGCCGTAGTAGGCGTCAAGCAGTCGAATCACCTGCGGGAAATCGGCCCGGAGCACCTGCGCTGCTGCCTGCTCGACGAACGTCTTGAAGCTTTCCACGTCTGCAGCTTCATAGCATTTGACCGCGGCAGTAATGTTCTGATCGCCGAAGTGGAGCACCGCAAACGAGAAGTTTTTCTGCTGTCCGGTAATGGCGCTGGCGATATGGACACGCCCGATGGCGAGGCGGCCTCGGCCCGACGCGTGGATGTCGTAGGAGATGCGCCGCACGTTGTAGCAGAACAGTTCCGTCTCGTCGCTGAAGGAGGAGAACATGGAGCTGATGGCGTAATGAGCCACCACCTGTTCCAGGCCAATCTCCATGGTGCGCACCTTATCCAGGTAGATGAAGGCGCCGTCTCCCTCGCTGGTGACATTGGAGCGAGCCAGCTTCAAAGTTTCGAGAAACGCGGGCTCCAGCGAGGATGCCTCCATGCCGAACACGCGCTGCGCCAGTTGCAGCACCCGCGATGCATAAGCGATGATCTGCACCGTCTCGATACCGGAGATGTCGTCGAAGAACCACCCACAGCTGGTGTACATCAATTGTGTATGGCGCTGCATTTCCATTAGCTCGAGCGCGCGGACGCATTCGTTTACGGTCAACGGATGGTTCTGGTGCTCGAAGAAGAATTTGTCAGTAGCCTCCGTGGTGCGATCGAGCACAATGCCGATATAGGCATCGCGAGCGGCCCACACGTCCCTGAACAACTCCTTGCCTGCTTCCTCGGTGAGCGGAATGAGCGCGTCGCGCAGCTCGTCGAGTGCCTGGCGCAGCGGTTTCCGCCAGGCCTGGTTCCATCCTGGTTTGCCCCCGTTGCATCCGCAGTCGGACCGCCAGCGCCCCACACCATGCGCGCAGCTCCACGAGGTATTGTCGTTGATTTCGCACTCGAATTCCGGAGGGAACTGGGCCAGGAAGCTGCCGTAGTTGGCCAGCTTGACTGTCTTGTCCTGCTCCATCAACCGAAGCGTATAGGCCAGGGCCATCTCCCCGTGCTTGTGATGATGACCATACGACTCACCGTCTGTAGCCACATGAACAAGCTCTGCGGCACCAGTGTCGCGGAAGCAGCTTTTGAGGCGGTTGGCGAAATTTTCTCCCGAGTTCAACAGGCCTTCGAAGGCAATGGCGCGCGAGGTGGGCCCGTCGTAGAAGAAGACGGCCATGGAGGCGCCGGATTCGAAACGAATCAAATACGGGTGAGTCGTGTCCACGCTCGCGTGGGGTGTGTCGATCCAGGGAGCAGTTACTCCGTCCGTGTTCAGGGCCCGGATCCGCTTGCATTGATGCGGCGCCAGCACGGTGAACCGGATGCCATGCTGGGCGAGGAGGTCAAGGGTTTCGCTATCCGCGGCGGTCTCGGCCAGCCACATGCCTTCTGGCGCGATTCCGTAGTGATTCAGATAGTCGGCCATGCCCCAGCGAATCTGTGTGATTTTGTCGCGGCGGTTGGCCAGGGGCATGATGGCATGGTTGTAGACCTGCGCCATCGCCGAGCTGTGTCCCTTGAAGTTCTTGCGGCTGCGGCGCTCGCCGTCGAGGATCATGCGGTATGTGCGCGGGGCATTCTCCTTCAACCAGCTCAGAAGCGTAGGGCCGAAGTTGAAGCTGATGCGCGCGTAGTTGTTCACGATCCGCGTGATCTCGTTTTTGACGTTGACGACCCGGGCCGCGCCATTGGTGGCGTAGCACTCGGCGCAGATGCGCTCGTTCCAGTCGTGATAGGGAGCAGCGGAGTCCTGGGTCTCGACGGTTTCCAGCCATGGATTCTCACGCGGCGGCTGGTAATAATGGCCGTGAATGCAGACGTAACGCTTGCTGGTAGCCATGAACTTCCCCATTGCGGGCCGGCGCCGGGAGAGGGGTGGCGCGGCCACCTGACTATTCTAGTGCGGATATCTGTCCCATGTGTCGCGGATCTCGACAGCTCACATTCCCGGCGGCGCGCTCGAGGTTTTTTCAAGATCGCAGGCCCGCCAAAGATACCAGCTGGCCACGGAGCGGAACGGCGTCCAGCGCTTGCCGCGCTTGAAAAGCACATCGGGTCTGGGCAGGTCGCTCGCT
>DASXGD010000352.1:0-1898 GCA_036489245.1 Occallatibacter sp.
CGGTCGTCTGCACCTGGGGGTTATAACTGTTCTGGATGTTTTTGAGGAGTTCGCGGTAATCGCAGAAGAGGCCCCTGACACCAAACTCCTGCACCAGGCGGCTCAGCACGCCCACCGCGAGGTGGGTTTTGCCCACCCCAATGGTGCCGGAGATGAGCAGTCCTTTGCGGCCGTCATCATTGAAGTACTCCGTAACGTACGATCGCGCGATCCTCAGGGCATTCGTCAACACGGGGTCGGCGTGGGGCTTCTCGGCCGTGTGCCGGTTCTTGAACGCTGAGGGTCCGTATTGCCGGCTGAAGGCGGTTTCGAAATTATCCAGCGAACAGTGCCGATAGCGTTCCGGGATGTGCGCGGTCACGAGGCGCATACTCTCCTTCTGCCCCTTCTGACACTCGCACGCGCGCGAAACCCACAGCCCCGCGGGCGACATCACCCGTACCAGTCCTATCCCATCGCAGATCGCGCAATCGCCCATGACTCCATTTAGCCTAGCCTATCCGGAGCCGCCCGGCAGCTGTGCGGGTTGGGGAGTTCTGTGTGGAAAAGCGCGCTGCGCTAAGTGCTGCTGAACGAGCCGGGTTCCGCGGCTTGCGGCCGGAATTGCTTACAATCAATGCCCATGGGGCGGGCGGCATTCCGCGGTTGAAACGAAACGCCTGTCATCGAGGGAGAAAATTCGAGTGAAGCGAATCACTTTTCGTGCCGCTGCGGCGGCTGTGGCGTTATTGGCAGGACTCGCCGGATCGACCGTGTTCCTCGCGCAGGAGCCGGCCAGCAAGCCCGAGACCACCGCGCCGCCTCCGGTCAAGGTCCAGAACGCGACGCCGGCGCCCATGTCGGCCTGGGAGCAGGCCCACCAGGAGCAATTGAAGAACGACTGGCCTTGGCTGGCGCGTTTCAAGGAGGCGGATTTGAAGATGGCAGCGCCGGCTGCGGGGGAAAACCGGGTAGTGTTCATGGGCGACTCGATTACCGAGGGCTGGCACTTCGAGGGTCCGGATGGGTCGTTTCCCGGTAAGCCCTACATCAATCGTGGGATCAGCGGGCAGACGTCGCCGCAGATGGTGTTGCGCTTTCGCCAGGACGTCATTGAGCTGCAACCGAAGGTGGTCGTCATTCTGGCCGGAACCAACGACATCGCCGGAAATACCGGGCCCATGACCCTGGAACAAACCGAAGACAACCTGGCGTCGATGGCCGACCTGGCGACCGCGAACCACATCCGGGTCGTCCTTTGCTCGGTCCTGCCCGCATACGATTTCGGATGGCATCCAGGCCTTGAGCCGGCGCCCAAAATCGTCGCACTGAATGTATGGATCAAGTCCTACGCCGCGGAGAAGGGCTATGTCTATGTGGACTACCACTCGGCGATGAAAGATCAGCGGGACGGGTTACCGCCCGCTCTGAGTAAAGATGGAGTTCACCCTCTGCCGGCCGGCTACGCGGTGATGGTGCCCCTGGTGGAGGCGGGAATCAAGAGCGCCCTGGCCCAGTGAAGAACCCGGCAAGCCACGCCGCCGGTCAATCGATGACTTTTCCGCCGGTCACAAAAGCCGGCCGGTTCGCTTATTCTGAACGTTAATTCGTTCCGGGCGTCGATGAGGACGCGGAGGGAGCAGGCGGATTCGCCGGGGCCGCGGCTGGAGCGGCGGCGGGCTGGTCCTTCGACATGTTCCGAATGTATTGAATGATCGACTTGACCTCGTCGTTCTTGGCCCGGGCAGCGTCCTCGCCGGGCATTTTGTCCTTTCCCTTGCGAATCAGGTCGAACAGCTGGTCGTCCGATTTCCCGGTAAGCGTCTTGGGGTCGGTGAAGTCGCTGAGCGTCAGCTGCATATCCTTGGCAAGGTCGGTCTTGCCGTCTCCATTGGCGTTATGGCACAGGGCGCAATCGA
>DASXGD010000477.1:0-3865 GCA_036489245.1 Occallatibacter sp.
AGCACGCGCAGAGGCCCGGCCAGCAGCCCCTGCGGCCCGTGCGGCGATTTGGCCAGCGGCAGCAGCGTGGCGCTCATGCCTTCGCTCACATCGGCATTGGCCACCGCCATGCGCTCCGCCAGCGCTTTTAACTCCGCGCCCGCCTGCGCGAATGTCACGCCTTGCTTCAGCCGCGCGATGCCCAGCATGTTGCGATCGTGGCGGTCGCGCAGCATCCACAGCTTCACCCCGTTCAGCGCCGACTGCTCCATGTAAGGAACCCACACATCGAATGCGGCAACGGGCACCGATCCATGGAATGCAGGTGCCGCCACGCCCACGATCGTGAGCTCGTGCTGGTTGATGCGAATCGTCTTGCCCGCGATCGCCGGATCGGCGCCGTAGTGCGCGCGCCAGTAGCGGTCGCTGATCACCGCTACCGGATAAGCTCCGGGCGCATCGCCGTATTCGCTGGGAAGAAACAGCCGGCCCGTTTCCGCCTGCACGCCCAGCACGGAAAAGAAATTTCCCGACACCAGTTCGCCCCACACCCGCTCCGCATGATCTTCGCTGCCCACGCTGAAAGCCGAGGGATGCGAAACCGCGATGCCGTCAAGCTGCTTGAGATGATCGCGAAAGTCAATAAAGTCAGGATAGGAATTCGGCACCCATTCGCCGTTCGGCGTCACAGACTCCACCGCAACCAGCCGGCCTGGGTCGCGCACCCCGCTCAATGGCTGCAACAGCACAGCATTAATCCACGTGAACGCCGTAGCGCACGCGCCGATCCCGGTCGCAAGCGTAACCACGGCCACAACCGCAAAGCCCGGATTCCGCAGCACCATGCGCCATGCGTAGCGCAGGTCGTGGAGCAGATCCTCGAGCCACGGCAGGCCGCTCCGGTCGCGATATGCTTGTCGCGCTTGTTCCACTCCGCCCAGTCCGATCAGTGCCCGCCGCCGCGCCTCGGTGTCGCTCAATCCTGCGCGCTTGCCTTCATCGATATGCAGGGCCAGGTGCGCTTCCAGTTCAGCCGAAAATTCCTGGTCGCCTCGGCCGGGCCGCAGCAGCCCCAACGTACGAAGCAAGAGTGCACGTAATTTTCGCATTGGGTCCTCCTACTCCGTCCTCAAGGCCTGCATGGGGTTCGTCGAGGACGCCCGTCGCGCCGGCACAAACGCCGCCAGCATCCCGCTCACGATGACCAGCGCAATCACGACCGCCGCTGTCGCTGGATCGTGCTCGCTCACGCCGAATAGAAACGCCTTCATGGCCCGTGTCGCAATCCATGTGCACACCAGGCCCGTTGCCAGCCCCGCGCCCACCAGAATGGCTGCATTCTTCAGCACCAGCAGCAGAACATCGTTCCGCTGTGCTCCCAGCGCCATGCGAATGCCTACCTCGCGGGTGCGGCGATTCACCGAGTAAGCCATGAGCCCGTAGAGGCCCACCAGCGCCAGCACCAATGCGATTCCCGCAAACGCCGTCAACAGCGAAGTCTGGAACCGGCGCCTTGCGCTGGCCTGCGAGACCAGGTCGCCCATAGTTTGAAGGTCGGTCACCGCCAAGCTCGGGTCGATGGACTTCAGCGTGGAACGGATCTCCGCGGCCACAACCGACGGTGGTTGTGAGGAACGAACCGCGAAATACGCATAACCGAAATCATAAGCCGCGTTGTAAATCTGGGGTTGTGGCTCTTCCTCCAGGCTGGTGTGGCGAACGTCGGCAACGACTCCCACAATCGTTGCCCACTGTTTGTGCTTGTCATCCGTACTGATTCGTCGACCGATAGGGTTCTGATTCGGAAAGTATGTATCGGCAAACGTCTTATTGATGATGGTTGGCCTGTCACCTGTCGTGTCGGCATCGGTAAAGGGCCGTCCGGCAAACAGCGGAATGTTCATGGCCGCGAAATACTGGGGCGTGATTGTTCGCCCTTCGGACTGCTGAAAGTTTTCGTTCGGATATCCCTCAATCCACAGCAGCGTGATGCTTTCGGAGTCGGAGAGGGGCAGATCATTCACTGCGCCCACGGCCTGTACGTCCGGGACCGCGCTGAGCCTGGCGATGAAGTCCTTAAAGAATGCGCTCTGCTGCGGGCCGGGCTTGTAACGGTCGTCCAGAGAGAGATGGAATGTCACGGTCGCCTGCGAAAACCCGGTGTCTACTGTGACTACCTTGATGTAGCTCCGAATAAGCAATCCCGCCGCCGCAAGAAGCACCACCACCATCGCGGTCTGCATCACGATCAGTCCGCTCTGCATGCGGCTGTGGCTCGCTGATCGCCCCTGCGCGCCTTGCGCCTTCAGCGACTCGGTAAGTTGCAGACGTGAAGCGCCGACAGCCGGAAACACGCCGGTGATCACGCTGGTCAGCAGGGATGCAAGAAGCGCAAACAACAGGACACGCCAGTCAAGCGAAGCTTCATTCAGCCGCGGAATGTTGCCTGGATCGAGCCACGGCAAAGTGCGCAGAAACAGGAATGCCAGCCCGCTGCCCACCACGCCGCCGCTGAGGCCGATCAGCAGCGACTCCGTGAGTAACTGCCGCACCATGCGACTGCGCCCCGCGCCCAATGCCGACCGCACGCCCAGTTCGCGTTCGCGGGCCGCCGCGCGCGCCAGCAGCAGGTTGGCTGCGTTTCCACACGCGATCAGCAGCACCAGTCCTACGCTCGCCAGCAGCAGCCGCATCAGCGGTCGCACGGGGCCGATGGAAATGCCGGTGAAGCTTTCCACCAGCGCACCCCACTGCCGCAAGCCTTTCAACTCCACGTCTTCGCCCGCGTATTGCTTGTCGAGACGAGCCATGATGGTGCTCATCTCCGACTGCGCTTGGTGGATAGTGATGCCCGGTCTTAACCGCGCAATCGACACATTATTATCCGGATCACGCTGCGCCTTCTTTTTCGCGTCCAGCACCAGCGGCGTCCAGATCTGCGTCGAGTTGATATGCGAGTTTCCGTAGGGTAGATCAGTCTTGAACGGATATTCGAATTCCGGCGGCATGACGCCGATAATCTGGTATGCCGCTCCATCGAGCTGCAGCGTCCGGCTCAGAGCATCCGCTTTGGCTCCGAACATCGACACCCAGAGCGAGTGGCTGACCATCGCAACTTTGTCATGGCCTGGCTGGATGTCTTCGGCCCCGATCGATCGCCCCAACTCCGGCGCGGACTGGAGCGTGGAGAAGAAGCCTTCGTCCACGCGGGCAGCTCCGACATGTTGCACCGTGCCCGCGATCCCCACGCTGAACATCACCTGCTCGAAGTTCGACATATCCGCATACAGCCGGCTCTCCCGCTTGATGTCGTAAAAGTCTCCGTAGCTCGGGCAAATGACTTCGGCCGGAATCTTGAGATTGGGATTGGGCGTGAAGAGATACACCAGCCGCTCCGGATCTCCGTAAGGCAGCGACCGAATCAACACCGCATTCACCAGGCTGAACACGGCCGTGCACGCGCCGATACCCAGGCCCAGGGTCAACACCGCGGTCGCCGTGAACCCGGGCGCCCGGCGCAGAGTCCGGATCCCGTAGCGAAGATCCTGCGCAAAATTCTCCAGCCAGAGAACGCCGCGCCCATCCCGATGCGCCTGGCGGATCTGCTCCGCTCCGCCCAGCAAAACAAGGGCCTGTCGCCGCGCCTCGCTCTCGCTCAGTCCCGCGCGCACCCCGGCGTCGATGTGCAGGGCCAGGTGCGATTCGAGTTCGGCGGAGAAGTCTTGTTCCGCCCGCCCGCGCCGCACGAGGCCGGCCAGGCGCAGCCACAACGCCCGCAACCTGCGCATCACGCCTCCTCGGCAGGCGTCAGAAACCGGGACAGGATCTCTGTCGCCTGCTCCCACTCCGCCGCCGCCTTGCGTACCTGCCTCTGCCCCGCTTTCGT
>DASXGD010000481.1:0-26201 GCA_036489245.1 Occallatibacter sp.
CAGGGCGACGTTCAGCCTGAGCCGAATTGCATCGGCGACTTCGTTTGCGGCGTTGACCTATCTCGGATTTGACGCGGTGACAACGCTAGCCGAGGACGTGAAGAACCCGCGGCAGAACGTGCTGCTGGCCTGCGTTGTAACCTGCCTGTTCACCGGCCTGTTCGGCGGATTGCTCGTATACCTGGCGCATCTCGCCTGGCCCGACTACCTGACGTTTCCGAACGTGGAAACGGCATTCATAGATGTGACCGGACGGGTGGGCGGGCGCTGGCTCTTCCAGAGCATGGCCATGCTGCTGGTAGTCGCCAATATTGGCGCCGGCCTGACCGGGCAGGTCGGTGCGGCCAGGCTGTTGTTCGGCATGGGAAGGGAGGATGTGATTCCCCGGCGGATCTTCGCCCAGCTTCACCCTGTGCGGAATACTCCATGGATCAACATTCTGTTGATCGGCGTGCTGGCATACGTGGGTGCGCAGCTGATGAGTTACGAACTCACGGCGGAACTATTGAATTTTGGCGCTTTCCTGGGCTTCATGGGCGTGAATCTGGCGGTGATCAGCCAGTACTGGTTTCGGCGCCAGCAGTCAAGGCAGCGAAGTTTTCTGTTGGACATGGTGCTGCCGCTGCTTGGATTCCTGTTCTGTGCCGTGATCTGGCTGGGATTGAACCGGCCGGCAAAGATCGCGGGAAGTATCTGGCTGGTGGTGGGCTTCTTTGTTTTGGCAGCTCACACGCGGCAGTTCCGACGGCCCATGGTCATGACCGATCCCTCTGCCTATGAATAGCAAGGAGCAACGCGCAATGCGCATGAAGAAATTCATTAACGATCCGAAGCAACTCGTTCCCGAACTTCTCGAGGGCTTTACGCGGGCTTTCCCGCGCCACGTAAAGTTGAGCGGAACCAACACAATCGTTCGCGCCATGGCAAAGCCGGCCGGCAAGGTGCGCGTGGTGACGCTGGGGGGGAGCGGGCACGAGCCGGGGCTAAGCGGGTTCGTCGGCCGCGGGATGCTCGATTCGAGCGTGGCGGGTGAGATCTTCGCCGCGCCCGGCGCAGCGAAGTGCATTGAGGCGCTTCGTGATGCCTGCGCGGGAGGCGAAGCGGCGCTGCTGATTGTGCTCAATCACGCAGGCGACGTGCTGGCCGCCAACATCACGATGCAGGCGGTCGAGCGGGAGAAGCTGAACGTAAAAATGGTGCTGACCGAGGAGGATATATCCAGTCCCGCAGGCGACCGCCGCGGGTTGGTGGGCTGCGTTGCGGTGTACAAGGTTGCGGGTGCAGCGGCCGAAAACGGCGCCTCCCTGAAGAAATGCGTAGAAGTCGCACAGCGGATGGCAAACAACATGCGCACGCTCGCGGTGGCGGTTCGCACCGCGACTCACCCCTCAAGCGGCCAGCCAATTTTTGAGTTGGGCGATGACGAGATGGAAATCGGGATGGGCCAGCACGGCGAGGCAGGGACTGGCCGCATGCAATTGAAATCGGCGAACGAAGCGGCAGAAATCATGTTGGAGCGTTTGCTTGCCGACCTGGAGGTGAATGAAGCCGAGGAACTGCTGGTCATCCTTAACGGCGCGGGAGCCACCACGCTGATGGAGTTATACCTGATCTTCCTGCGCGTCGCGCAGGTGCTCGAAGAAAAAAAGATCAAGCTGGTGCGCAGCGCGATTGGCGAGTTCATCACCACCCAGGAGCAGGCCGGTTTTCAGATGATGATCGCGCGCATGGACCGAGAATTGGTGGATCTGTGGGATGCCCCGGCAGACACGCCGTTTTTCAAGATGCTATGAGCGATGTGATTTGTATTTCCGAACTGCGGCATATGTTTGCTGAAGCCGCAGCGCAAATCCGCCGGGAACAGGACATGCTGTCACGGCTGGATTGCATCGGCGGCGACGGCGATCACGGCGCCACCATGGTGCGCACGATGGAGATGCTGGAGAGCGAAATGAGTGCGGATAACGGTAAGTCTTTGGACGCACGGCTCAAAGATGCGGGATGGAGCGTGCTGGGCGTGGGCGGCGGCGCATCCAGCGCTCTCCTGGGGACGTTCATCGCAGGAATGGGTGATGCGGACTTGGGGGTGGAGAGCGACTGCAAGCACCTGGCCGCGAGCTTCGCGATGGGTTTGCGAGCGGTGGAAGAGCAGACCAAAGCTCGCCCGGGCGATAAGACCATGATGGATGCGCTTGTGCCGGCCGTGCGTGCGATTGAGACCGCGGCGGATTCCGGCGAGCCGGTTGCGCGCGCCATGGAATTGGCGGCCGACGCAGCGCGCGCCGGCGCGGAGTCCACCAAGGATATGATCGCCAGGCACGGGCGCGCAAAGTTTCTAGGCGAGAAGACGCGCGGGTCGGCAGATGCCGGCGCGACTTCGATCGCCCTGCTGTTTGAGGGTTTCAGCGCCGCGCTGGCCGAACACAAGGAGGCTTGATATGGCGGATACGCATGATATGCAGGACGGCAAAAACGACTATCTGGACATCTTTCAGTGCGAAGTGCCACAGGCGATGATCCAGGCGGTGCGCGCCATCGTGCACGGAGATGAAACTCCCTAAAAAGCTCTCGATCTGTATCACTCCCTCAAATCGATGGAAGAGAGAAGCCAATATGCCGAATAAGAACACGACCCAGGTGGTTTGCGTCGCCGAATTCTTCGCGAAAGATGGCAAGACCGACGAACTGATCAGTGCACTGCACGTTCTGATGAAGCCTACTCACACCGAACCGGGTTGTATCCGTTACGAGCTTAACCAGAGGACCGACCAGCCGAATGGAATCACGTTCATCGAAAAATGGAAAGATAAGAAAGCCTTCGATGAACACTGCGCTACGCCGTATATTTCCGATTTTTTTGACAATGTGCGGCCGGGCCTAGTCGATCGCTTTGAGGTCAAGCTGTACGAGGAAATCCTGCCTTAGCATGAAACTGGACCAGATCAAGACGCCGGCGCTGATCGTGGATCTCGATGCCATGGAGGGGAACCTCCGGGATATGGCTAATTTTTTTGGCGGGCGGGCGTGCAAGCTGCGGCCGCACTTCAAGAATCACAAGACGCCCCTGTTCGCCTGGAAGCAGATTCGGGCCGGCGCGATCGGCATGACGTGCGCGACAGTGCGCGAAGCCGAGATCCTGGTCGAGCACGGCATCGGCGGCATACTCATCGCGAACGAAATCGGGGGCCAGGAGAAGCCCGAGCGCCTGGCGGAACTGTCGCGCCAGGCATCGGTGATGGTTTGTGTTGATAACTGCCACTCGATCCGGGATCTCGCGGTAGCGCAGCGAAACCGCAAGTCGCAAATCGAAGTGCTGGTCGACATCAACATTGGCCTGAACCGTTGCGGGGTGGCGCCGGGCCAGACCGCGCTCGACCTCGCCCGCGATGCGCTTGAGCATGGGTTGGCGGTGCGGGGCATCATGGGTTACGACGGCCACTTGCAAGCGGTGCCGCCGAGTCCCGAACGCGATGAGATCGTTCGGCAAGGAAGCAAGTCGATTGTGGAGTCCGCGACGCTTCTCGAAAGCCGAGGAATTCCCGCGCCCATCCGTTCAACCGGAGGAACGGGGACCTACGCCGTCTCGGGTGATTATCCGGGTATAACCGAAATTCAGGCGGGATCGTATTTGCTGATGGATAACATCTACGTGAGCCGCGGCGCGCCATTTCAGCGCTCGCTCACGGTACTGGCTACCGTGATCAGTACGCGCGGCGGCGAGCACGCCGTGCTTGATTGCGGTGTGAAGGCGATCAGCGGAGAGCGCAGCCTGCCCACGTTGAAGGATGTTCCGGGAGCGGGCCTCACGGCCCTGCACGCGGAGCATGCAATCGTCGAACTCGACGGACAGTCGCCATTGCTCACACCGGGGAAGAAAGTCGAGGTATGGGTGCACTACAGCGACGCGACCGTCAACCTGCATTCAAAAATGTATGGAGTCCGCCATGGCGAGCTTGAAGAAGTCTTCCCCATCGAACACTGATTTCGGACGCAACGTTGCGGTAGTGCCGCATCGGCACACGGGACTTCCACACCGGATGAAGCTGCCCAAAAGTTCCTATCGCAATCACTTTGACCTGGTCGAACCACAGATCAATGCTGAAGGCGTGCACACCTGGTCGTTTGACGCACCCTGCCCCGTCGACGTCCTCTTTCTTACAGTTGACGATCGCCATCGCGTGCGCATGAATCGGCATGGATACTTCGAGGTGCTGTATTTATGTTCCGGATCAGCCAATTGCCACATTCAAGATCGCTTGCTTCCGTTCAACGAGGGCGACCTCGCCATCATCGGGAGCACGCTGTATCACCGCATCGAATGCCAATCGTCGTCTCCGGTCACTATTGCCGCGCTGTTTTTCGAACCAGACCTGATCCGCTGCGACGGCGCCAGCGATAGCGCAGAATATCTCACTCCGTTTCTGCTCCAGGACCAGGATTTTCCCCATGTGATCCCGGGAGAAACCGGCGTTCCCCGGCAGGTGCTCGACCTCATGTTGCGCGTCCGCTCGGAAATTCCTGCCACCTCGGCGCGCGGCCGACTGGCGGTAAAGACCTTTCTCAAGATGCTGCTTATGTTGCTTGTGAATCAATATGCGGCGTATGCGGGCACGGTGGAAACTTATCAGCGGCAACAGCAGAATCTCGAACGTCTGCGCCCGCTTTTTCGCCACCTGGGCGAGAACTGCGGCGATTCGATCCAGGTACGGGAGGCGGCCCGCATTTGCGGCATGAGCGAGTCTCATTTCATGAGTCTTTTCAAGCGAGTCACGGGTCTGTCATTCGTGACTTACTTCAATCATTTCCGCATCGAGCGGGCACAGGCGCTGCTGGCAAAGACAGACGAGTCGATGGCTAGCATCAGCCAGCAGGTGGGCTTCTGCGACCAGAGCTATTTCGGCACGGTGTTTCGCCGGATCGTAGGCATGACTCCTGCGACCTATCGGCGCCGGGTGCGCAACAATACGCTGGGCGACCAGCGCCAGCCATATCACATGCCGCGGTTGCAGCCGGAGGGCATGGACGATACCGGCCCAGGAACGGCAACCGGCAACCGGGTGCGTCAACTGCGGGCAGGTTTGTGAACCAGCGCGGCCGGGGCTTTCGGATCTCGTTGATTGCGAATCATCGGTAGTCACGGGGAATAGATTCGGAGTCACGGTGATCGCGCGTTCCAGCAAAAGTGGGCACGATACTCCGCTATTGTCCAAACGGATCGTCACAATGTCGCTCGTTCCCGTAGGTTTCTACGAAAAAATCGTGGAAATCCACTATACTGTCGTGCCCTTTTAACCGGACGATGGTGAGCACTCCCGAAGTCTGGCCCACGCTCGGTAGTCGGTCAAGAAGTCAAAGTTGCCGGTTCCCCTCGATCGCAAATGGGCCAATCGCAGACAAGGAAATCACCGTTCGCCGGCTTCGGCTGCGATCAATCAACCCCACGCGAGCGGCCCTGGAGCTTGAGTGTGAAACAGAGAACGGGCAATGCCATTCCCCATATCCGGACCTTTGCGAAGCCAGTGCTCCTTGCAGCCTTCGCGTGCCTGGCCTTGCTGCTTTCTATTGCTCCGCTGCACGCACAGGTTCAAAGCGGTATCAGCGGAACGGTGGTTGATCCGAGCCAGGCTGTAATCAACGGGGCACGAGTCACGATCACCAACAACTCCACAGGAGTAGTGTCGAACACCGTGACCTCCACGGCCGGCACATTCAATGTCGTCGGCCTTATCCCCGGCGAATACTCGCTAGCCGTGGACGCGTCGGGATTCAGGAAAAGCCAGACGACGCTGGTCGTAGAAATCGCGAAGATGTCGAGCATCACGATCTCCCTGACACCCGGGGCCGCTACGGAAACCGTCAATGTACAGGCCGCCAGTATTTCCCTTGACACGACTTCGCCCGAGGTCGGAACCACGCTGGAACCTGAACTGGTTAACGTGGCGCCCATCGAAATTCAGGGTCTTGCACGGCAGATCGACTCGTTCAGCTACCTCGCGCCCGGGGTGCAGGGTTCGGCTAATTATCACAATATCAACGGCGGAGTCACTTACGAAAACGAGGTGCAGTTCAACGGCGTGCCTGTGGCGTTTGTTCAGTTTCAGGGCAACCAGACCAACCTCAACCCTCCGTATGAAGCCGTCAACGAGTTCCGGGTAGCTACTTCGACGTTCAACGCGCAGTATGGGATTGGCCAGGGGGCGGTCACATTCAGCATGGCCTCGGGAACCAACAGCTTTCATGGCGATGGCTTCGAAATCCTGCGCAATCAGCTCTTTGATTCGGCGGGATTTTTCCCGACACGCTTTTCGCCGTCGGGAACACCGGAGCCCCCGATCAATCAGCAGAACAATTACGGCTTCACCGTGGGTGGCCCGGTGTGGATTCCCAAGGTGTACAACGGGAAGAATCGAACGTTCTTCCATGTCAGCCTAGACTGGTTCCGGCAGAACCAGGCGCAGAATTCCATCGGCACCGTTCCGACAGCGGCAATGAAGAACGGCGACTTCTCAAACTTCGTAGACTCGTCGGGTAACCTGATCCCCATTTACGATCCGACCACCGGGCAGCCGTTCCCGGGGAACAAGATTCCACAGCAGCGGTTCAGCGCGCTCTCGCAGTCCCTGCTGGCATCAATCCCCGATCCCGACACGGCGGGAATCAATAGCGGACTGCAGAGCAACAAGCTTCCGGCGATCCACTCCATTCCCATCCGCCAGAACCTCTGGGATTACACCATTGACGAGAATCTGAGCAGCCGCCACAACATCCACTTCAGTCAATGGCGGGATACAACCACGGCACCGTCCTTCACGTCGGCGCCCATTGTGCCATCCACGAATCCGCTCCAGAGCCAGATCAACGGCACGAATGAGGGCACCGGATATGTGTTGAATTATGCCTTTACGATTAGTCCAACGTTGGTGATGACCGCCGGGGCCGACGCGATCGGGAACATCATCGGCCAGCATAATGCCAACAGCAACGTCAATTTTGGCGCTGTCCAGGGGGGATCGACATTCCCATTGACTACATTTGATGGCCAGAATGCGCCGACGACCTGGGGCGTAAGTGGCGGAGCCTATCTGGAGTGCTGCTCGGGCGGTCTGACGGTGAACAACAATCGCATGCTCGGCGTGGCGGTCGTCAACAACTGGCTATGGACAAAGAACCGGCACACGTTTAACTTCGGCGTGCAAGCGCGGCGAACTTATCAGGACATCATCAAATGCGTCTTCTGCAGCGGGACATTCAACTTCAGCCAAAGGACGACCTCGACGCCCGACTCCAACGATCCTAATTTTGGGTTGTATGGGAGTTCCTTTGCCAGTTTTCTGCTGGGACAGGTGGATGCAACCGAACGCAGTTTCGCCAGCGAATCGAAGCTGAGAAACTGGGCCTGGAGCTTCTACACGCAGGATGACTTCAAAGTCAACGACAAGCTCACGCTGAATATGGGCCTTCGGTACGACATCCTGATACCGTTTACCGAAGCGCACAACAACATTATTTTTGTGAATCGCACCGAGCCCAATCCCGCTGCCGGCGGTCTGCCGGGTGCAGCCACCAAGTTTGGAACCTGCGATGGATGCGCGGGCATCACGCGTGCCGCCATTCACTGGAAGAACTGGCAGCCGCGCCTGGGCTTTTCGTACCTGGTGAACCACAAGACTGTGATCCAGGGCGGCTTTTACCTTACGTATCTCAACGGCGGGGCGTACGAGTACGGGACGGCATTCACCGCCTCGTTCATGGGACAACTACAGAATGGGACCTACATCCGCTCATCGACAGGCACCAGCACTCCCGGGTACGGCAGTTGGGACGCTCAGTCAGTCCCAGCTGGTCAGCAAATCCCGTTCTCGCCGTCGATCGGGAATGCGGCGGTGATCTTCGACTTTCCCTACAACAAGGACAACCACATGCCGTACCTGCCCAACGCCCGCTCCGTCGGCACTGCCCCTTACGATTCGGCCTGGAGCATCGGAGTCCAGCGCGAGCTCCCCTGGGACATGTTCATGACGGCGTCGTACGTAGGGAACCGCGCCATTCACCTGCCCACGACGCTGGAACTTTCGAACCAGCCCAACCCGTCGGTTTTGCAGTATGGATCCCTGCTGGGAGACAATATCCTGGATCCCGCCGTTGTCGCCGCCGGATTCACACCGCCGTACCCGAATTTTGTGAACGATTTCGGAGGCGCTGCCATCCTGGAACAGGCGTTAACCCCCTATCCGATGTTTGCCGGATACTTCCCGGTGAACGAGATGGACGGGACAGCGTTTTACAACGCCTTTCAGTTGCAGGCAGAAAAGCGATTCAAGGGTGACCTGAGCTACATTGCCGGCCTGACGCTGCCTCGTCTCACGGGAAACCAAGCGGTCGGTTCAGGTCCGTACTCCCCGAACGGCATGAATGCATACAATCCCAAGCCAGAGTACGGTCCTTCCTACCTTGACCATACGTACGACGTCAAAATCCTCGCGACCTATGAATTGCCTTTTGGTCCGGGCAAGAAGCATCTGAACTCCAGCGGCTGGACTTCGTACCTGGTTGGAGGCTGGCAGTTCAGCGGCATTCTCAGCTATTCGGGCGGGCTTGCCTACGGACCGCAGAACAACTTCAATCCACTGCTGGTGAACAGTTTTGACCGTCCGGATATTGTTTCCGGCGTTCCACTCGAAACTTACAGCTACAACCGCTCGAAGGATTTCTTCACAGGAAAGACAACCGTTCAGCCCGTCCAATTTACCACCAATGCGTTTGCGAATACGGGCCCATGGGCACTTGGGTCCGCCGTGCGTGCCTATCGTGCCATGCGCACGCCGCCGTTGCGCCTGGAGAGCTTCGATGGGATCAAGACGTTTCGTATCGGCGAGCATGTGCGCGCGAGCGTCCGCGTGGACTACTTCAACGCATTTAATCGGACCCAATTCCAGCAGCCGGACAACAACTCGCTGGATTCGACGTTCGGGCAGATTACCAACCTGAGTTCGCAGATCAGCAACCGTCAGGGGCAGGCCACGTTCCGGGTGGAATTTTAGTTGAAGCCCATGAGAAAACCATCGCAGACAATCATGGAGTGGTGTTCAAGCGGAAGACATAAAAAATACGACCGCGGATCCTTCGCCTGGCTCAAGATGACAATGCCGCGGCGAATGGTAGCCGCGATTTTCAGGGCAGATCCTGCATTTCCATCTTGCGGCGAAAGCGCGCCGGATGGAACTGAGGGATGACAACGCATTCGTGATGCGAACTTCAGTTACCCGACGTCGGGAGTCTTTTGAAAAATAAGAGGTGAATAGATCATTCATGATCAAGATTGGGAATGCATCGCTGTGCGCTGCCATCCTCGTCGCCTTCGCACAGACCGCCATTGCGCAGGCTGTCTTTCCGCTGAAATTGAGCGAGAATCATCGTTATCTAGTTGATCAGAAGGGCAAGCCCTTCCTGATGGTTGGGGATACGCCGCAGGGACTCATGGGCCGGCTCACCGAGGAGGATGCCGAGTACTACTTCGCCGATCGCGAAGCGCACGGGTTCAACACCCTGGGCTGGATCGACGTGATGTGCGCCGGCAACGACTACAAGTGGAACAAGGACGCGGTAACTCCCGACGGCATCAAGCCTTTCAATGCTTACGTGGCCGGCGGCACCGACTTCACACATTACGATCTGAGCAAGCCTAACGAGGCGTACTTCACGCGCCTCGATCACATCGTCCAGCTGGCCGCGAATCACCATCTGCTGGTCTTCATCGATCCCATCGAGACTATCGGATGGTTGCCCGCCTTGCGCAACAATGGCATGAGAGCGGCGTATGCGTATGGCCAATACCTGGGCAACCGCTATAAGAGTTTTATGAACGTGGCCTGGCTCAACGGAAACGACTTCAACCTCTGGACCATTCCCGAGGACGACGATCTGGTGCAGGCGGTCTCGAAGGGCATCCGATCGGTCTCCCCCAACCAGATGCAGACGGCCGAACTGCACGTGCGTACCAGTTCGTCCTTCGATGATCCGCGCTGGATCCCGCTTATTGAGCTGAACGGTACCTACACCTATTCGCCCACCTACATCCAGATGCTGCACAGCTACAACCAGAAGCCGGTCGCGCCCGTGATTATGATCGAGGCGCACTACGACTGGGAGGACGTGGGAACGCCCCCCGACTTCGGAACGCCCTACGTGCTCCGCAAAGAGGACTACTGGACAACGCTCAGCGGCGGAATCGGCCAGTTCTACGGCAACAAGTACACGTGGTCCTTTGCCGATGGCTGGAAGGATATGATCGACACGCCCAGCGTGGAGCAGCTCGGCATCTGGGCGAAGTTCTTTTCGTCGCTGCCCTGGCAGGAGTTCGTTCCCGACCAGGATCACCAAGTCCTCACCGCCGGATATGGCACGTTCGGCGATGTCGACACGCGGGTGAGCAAAAGCGATTACGCGACCGCCGCGAAGACGGACGACGGCTCGACAATCGTGGTGTATGTTCCCACTGTCCGCGCAATCAAAATCGACATGGCGCGCCTGCACGGTGCAGTGAAGGCCCAATGGTTTGACCCCAGCAATGGGTCCTACCAGGATGTCGCCGGCGGCCCATTTGCCAACAAAGGGTCGAAGCAATTTACCCCGCCGGGAAAGAATCACGATGGGGACGGCGACTGGGTACTGTTGCTGAAGACGTCGAGCGCGAGTCAATAAAAATCGGGCTGCATAGAACAGGCGCTCATTTACTTATGAGGAATGAGCCCTCCTCCCGCGTATCTCTAAGCCGGCTGCTGCTCTTCTACTTCCTGCTTTGCATATTCGCGCCGGCAGTGCTGGACCGAACTGGTGATGCTGCCAAGCACAGCTTCGTCGGCGAGCTCGAATGGATAAATAATCTCCAGGAAGGCCGGAATATCGTCGAGCCCCGCAGCCTTCACCTCGCGAGCGAAGTTGGCTACGTCGAACAAGCCGCGCTCGTCCGGCCATCCCCAGTGGGAATCGCTTTGAAAATCCGTGTTCTGTAAATGAAACGCACCGATGGAGCGCCCCAAGCCATGCAGCCACTCGGGCATTCGCGCGTTAGGGCCGTAAAGGGGCTGGTACAACGCATGACCGATATCGACAAGGAGTGTCACCGGCACCGCACATCGGCCTTCGAGATCGGCGAGGAACTTTTGTGATTGCTCAACCGTGTAGGGAATCTCGCGGGCAAGCGGGGTGCATTCCACCTGTAGCCGCTCGAGTCCGGACTGCTTTGCTGCCACCGTGAGCTGCTCCATGGCACCCAGAAGATCACGATAACGCTGCGCCCGCCGTTGGGGATCGGCGGCATCAGTGGCGCTCATGCCGCCGAGAGGGCCGCCGGACGCCTTCGCACCCACTTCCGCAGCCACATCGAAGGCCCGTTTCCACCATTCCAGCGAAGCGCTCCTGCCCTCGGCCTCCGGATGAAGAAGACCATCGAAACAATAGTTTGCCAGGCCGCTAAACGCGCTTTCGATTTCGATCCCAAAGTCGGCGGCCGCGCGCCGTACGCGAGCGGCCATGACATTTCGCGCCGATGCCGGCCACCAAGGATCCAGCAAGTCATATGTAAACTGCACCAGCCGCAACCCCAGTTTCCGGCTCACCAGTTCCGCCCATACCTCGGGCTCCACCCAGCGCTTAACCGCGAAGCTGAGATTGATTCCAAAGTTCATTTCCGGCCTCCTTTGATTACTCCAGGTTGGTGTGACGCTGGCGCATCTGATCAGGAGTCTGCCCGGTTCTCTCCCGCAGCAAAATCGAAACCAGGTCGAAGAAAACAAGCTGTGCAGCCTCATAGAGGCTGCCCATGGGCAAAAGGCTGCCGCCGGCGCTTTGATCGTTGGCCATGGTTTGCGCGGGCAGCATGATTACTGTTTCGGCCTTCCTGGGCGAGTCTCCATCGGATTGAGCCGTTACGACCATGACGCGTGCTCCGGCCTGCCGCGCAACGCCTTGCAACGCCAGTACGGTCGAGAAAGAACCCGGACCGGCGCTTGCAATCAGCAGGTCGCCGGACCCCAGTGGAGGCGTCGTCATATCGCCGACAAAATGCGCGTCCAGACCAAGATGCATCAGCCGCATGCAGAGCGCCTTCATCATCAGGCCTTCGCGGCCCACACCATAACACGCGATCCGACGAGCCTTGCGAATCTCTGAACACATACGCCCGGCCTCGTCGGACCCGGTGCGGGCCAGAACTCCGGCAATCTCCTCGATCGCGGTGTGCGCCATCTCGTGAAACGTCGTGGTTCTGGTCTGCATCGCAAGCCCTCTCAGGCGGCGGCAAAATCCTCCACACCTGGATTACGCGGGCCGCACCAGCGTCTTGATATGCCGGTCCTTCTGTTCCAGCAGGCCGCGATAACCCGTGTCCACCAACCGCTCCAAGCCAATTCGCTCCGTAATCAGGACGTCGGCTTGGAACAGCGGATTCGCCATGAGGCGGATTGCCTCCTCGTACATCCCATAGCCGCTCATGCTTCCCGTGATGGTCTTCTCGCGGAAGACGATGTCCGTCAGGTCAAGGGATGCCGGCTTGTCAAACACGCCCATAAGCGTAACTCTGCCGCGGGTTCGCGCCAATTTGCCGGCAAGCAGGGCGGTTGCCGGGATTCCCGCGCATTCGACGACGAGGTCGAAGCCTTGACCATCGGTCAGTTCGAGGCCGCGTTTCTCCGCATCCTCGGTCACCGGGTTGATGGCTGCTTCGGCGCCACACGCCGTTGCTGCCTCCCGACGCAGGGAGGCAATCTCGAAAGCGACCACGTGTGCGCAACCGAAAATGCGCGTTGCCATGATAGCCATCAACCCCATGGGGCCAGCGCCTACCACGGCGACGCGCTCGCCGGCTTTTGGCGCGCTGCGATGAATGGCTCGGACGACTGCCGAGAATGGTTCCACCAGCGCCGCGGCATCGTCGCCAATGGAATTGGGCAACCGGTAGCACTGGTAAGCATTGAGGTTCACACGCTCGGCGAGCGCGCCGCCGCTCCACGAGGTTCCAAGAAAGGCCACGCGATCACATTGCGCCATGGAGCCCGAGAGGCACCAGCGGCAGGTTCCGCAGCCGATAATGGGACAGGCAGCAACACGATCGCCAGGAACAAAACCCTGGACATCGTGGCCTACCTCCAGAACTTCACCTGACATTTCGTGCCCGATGATGACGGGCGCCTGAATTCCGGTCAACGGATGGGGCCGCTCAACCGGGATATAGATCGGACCTCCAAGGTACTCGTGCAGATCCGTCCCGCAGATGCCGCACCATGACACCTTCACCTGCAACTGGCCCCTGGGAGGACTGGGAGGATTTTGCACCTCTTCGATGCGGACATCGCGCCGATTGTGCCAGACCGCCGCTTTCATTCGCGTTCCCCCGGCGGCTATCGCCGCCATTTCGCCCGATCGGACTCCGGTGCGAGGGATTTTATGCGAATTGCAAAGTCCCCGTCTGTTGAATTAGGCGCCAGTTTTTGTTGATTGAGTCTGATCGAGCAATCATCAATCCCGTGAGATTTCAGGCCGGATTCGTAGAATCCTTATAGCCAGGACGAATGGCTGGCAATTACATAAAAACAGCCCGGGAAAGCCGGCTGAAGTGCGGCGACCAAACCCGGCGCACCTCCGAATCGAGGATCGGGCGCCGGCAAGCGAAGGTCTGGAGCATCACGATGAAAACCGTGCAACAGGTACTTTCGGCGCAACAATTCGATGCTCTGTTTAAGAGCGTCTGCAACTGGGGAGCATGGGGCGCCGACGACGAACGCGGCACCTTAAACTACATCACTCCCGAAAGCGTGCGCAGCGCGGCTGCTCTGGTTCGGTCGGGACGCACGGTTTCCATGGCAGTTCCCATCAATAAAGTCGCGGGGCCGGACAACCCCCACCCGGTGGCACATTACATGGCACATTTGTTTGAAGGTTCCACCGCACTGGGCGAGCCTGGTTTCGCGCTGGATTATCTTGCGGGCGAAATTCATGGCGACTGTCACACGCACATCGACGCGCTTTGCCACGTTGCTTATAAAGGCCGGCTGTACAATGGCAGGCTGGCGTCCGAGATCACCACTCACGGGCCGACTTTCCAGGACATCACGACCTACGCTCACGGCATTGTCGGAAGGGGCGTCCTGCTCGACATTCCGCGCCATCGCAGGACAAAGTGGCTCGAACCAGGTGAAGCGGTCACGACGGCCGAATTGGAGGAGTGCGAAGAGATCGAAGGCGTGCGCCTCCGTGAAGGCGACATCCTGGTGTTCCGAACCGGCCATCATCGCCGTCGACTCGAACTCGGGCCCTGGAACAACGGCTATAACGGGGATGGCAAGGCGGGCCTGCACCCGGACGCGATCGCCCTCTTGCACGACCGGAAGGTAGCGGCCTTTTTCCCGGATGGCGACGGCGAAACCGTTCCCAGCGGAGTAGAGCGCGTGGCCTACCCGATCCACACGCTGCAGATCGCCGCCATGGGGATGATCTGCGCCGACAGCTTGAATCTGGAAGACGTCTCCGCGGTGTGCGAAGAGGAGCAGCGCTGGGAATTCCTGGTGGTTGCTGCGCCGCTTCGTTTACCCGGAGGGACGGGCTCCTTTTTCAATCCAATTGCTGTGTTCTGAACTCCGGGAATCTTCGCTCGACGTGCCCGGCAAACACGCCACTCGAAGCACCCGGAGGTTCGGCATTCATTTTTAATTCAGGCATTCGGTCGCGGTTGTTGCTCAAGTCGAGACTTGGGTCCAATTTGGGTCCATTGGCCGCCGAATACCGTGATGAAACATGGTGCAACACGCAGAACAAACCTAAGCGGGACAACAGGTTAGTGAATCGGTTGTTGGTTCGGAACCAGGGGGTCGGAGGTTCGAATCCTCTCTCCCCGACCATTAAAATCAATAACTTACATTTTAATTTTGCCGGGCTAGACGACCCTGGGGTTCCCAAAAGGGTTCCCACTCCTTGTCAACTCCGCCGTCGCGCAGGCCATCGAGAGGAGTTACGACGATCTTCTCCTCTTCCTTCTTGTCCGGTTAAGCGAATACGGCTTCAGGGATGCGCGTTACTGCCTCGACGCGCTCGTTCCGCCACGTCTTCGAATAGATTGTGGCAACCATCCACCGATGCTGCTTCGACGGCCTCTTCCCATAGAGATTCGAGTGGTGGTATGCTGTTCTCCCATAGAACTTCGAGTGGTGAGGACGGTCGAGTGGCACAGGGCGAGCAGCCGGATTCGGAGATGTTGAAGGGAACGCTGGACATGATGATCCTGCGCACCCTTGTGGGTGGGGACGCGCACGGACACACCATCGCCAAGGTGATTGAGCGGACATCGGAGGATGTGCTGGAAGTTGAGCAGGGTTCGCTTTACCCTGCGCTGCACCGGCTTGAGGATCGCGGCTGGGTTTCTTCCTTCTGGGGTGCGAGCGAGAACAACCGCAAAGCCAAGTTCTACCGTCTCACGTCCGCGGGCAGAAAGCGGCTGGTGGCCGAGACGACCCGTTGGCGGCAGATGGCCCGCGCAATTGCATTGGTGATGGGCGAAGAGACCGTGGGGGGCGCCGAATGAGCTGGTTGCGATTCTTCCGGCGCAAACGCAAAGACGCCGAATTGATGGCGGAGATCGACGCCTACCTGGCGGAAGAGATTGCCGAGAACAGGGAGCGGGGAATGTCGGAGGACAGGGCGCACCGGCAGGCCAAGGTGAAGCTGGGCAACGTGGCCACGGTCCGAGAGAACCTGTGGCGACAGAACACGCTTTCAGTGGAGAACGTCTGGCGTGAGTTGAAGTATGCGGCCAGGACACTGATGCGGTCTCCCGGCTTCGCGCTGATCGCGATCGCGGTGATGGCGTTGTGCATTGGCGCGTCGACATCGCTGTTCACGATTGTGCGTTCGGTGCTGCTGCGCCCGCTGCCGTTTCGCGATCCGGACCGGCTGGTGATGGTGTACGAACATTTTCGCGGAGCGTGGGCAAACGCAAACAAGGACGGTTTCTCCTACAACGTGGTGTCGCCCGCTGACTATTACGATTGGCGCGCGCAAACGCACGGCTTTGAAGATATGGCGGCGTGGCGCTGGTGGTCATTTAACCTGACCGGCGAACGAGGGGAGCTGCCGGAGGTGGTGAATGCGGGCGCGGGAGCCTGGAACATGTTCCCGCTGCTCGGCGTGGAGCCGGCATTCGGCCGGACATTCCTTGAAAGCGAAGACCACCTGGACAGCAACGTCGTGATGCTGACGTGGAGCACCTTCGAGCGGCGATTCGCGGGCGATACTTCCATCGTCGGACGCCAGATTCACCTCAACAGCAAGCCTTACACCGTTGTCGGCGTGCTGCCCAAAGGCTTCGCATATCCCGACGCGACAATCCAGGTGTGGGTGCCGTACACGTCGCCGGGGCCGGCGGAGTGGATTCATCATCACGACTGGCACCAGAGCCACGTGATCGCCCGGCTCAGGCCCGATGTGAGCCTTGCAAACGCCATCGGACCGGTGGAGGCGGTGCAGTACCGCCTGCACATGCAGTACCTGAATGCGCCGGTGGCGGAGGATGTGGCGCCGAGGACAATGATCGACGACCTGGCAAAGGACGTGAAGAAGCCGCTGCTTCTTCTGATGGCCGCCGTGGTGTGCATGCTTCTGATCGGCTGCCTGAATGTGGCCAACCTGCTGGTGGCTCGCGGCGCCGCCCGGCAAAAGGAGGTCGCGATCCGCAACGCACTGGGAGCGCAGCGATTCACGCTGATTCGCGAACAGATTACGGAGAGCCTGCTGATCTGCCTTGCCGGCGGCTTTCTGGGGATGTTGTTGTCGATGGCGGCGACGCAGTGGATGGCCAGGGCGTGGAAGGACCTGCCCACCGCCGGGAGCATCCGAATGGACGGGACCGTGTTTGCATTTGCGTGCGGGCTGGTGGTGCTGACGGCGCTGCTGGCAGGGCTGCTTCCCGCTGTCTCGTCGACGGGCAAGGCGGTGTTTGCAACGCTGCAGGCATCGACCCGCGGGGCGAGCGGGAGCCTGAGCCGCACCGCGCTGCGCAAGACGCTGCTGACTATCGAGATCGCTGTCACCGTGGTCCTGCTGGTTGCCGCGGGGCTCCTGGTGAAGAGCTTTGTGCAATTGCGGACCGCCGACGTGGGCTGCGCGACCCAGAACGTCCTGACGATGAACTACAGTCTGCCCGCGCAAAAATACGACACGCCGGAAAAAGTGAATGCCTTTAATGAAACCCTCCTGGAGCGGCTGCGCGGCATGCCCGGTGTGCGCGCCGCCGGGCTGGGCATGGTGCTGCCCGGGGCCGGCTGGCAGGACGACGATGTTTTCACCATTCAGGAACAGCCGCCGCTGAAGCCGGGCGCCGAGCTCCCCGACGCCCTTTACCGGGAGGCCGATCCGGGATACTTCAGCGCGCTGCAGATTCCCATCGTGCAAGGGCGGTTTTTTACCAGTGACGATCGGGTGGACCGCGCCGACAAGATCATCGTCGACCAACAACTGGCGCGACAATATTTTCACGGCGAGAGTCCGCTCGGAAAGCATCTTCACGTGCCGGCCCATCAGAGCAAGATCTCAAATTACGAGGTTGTCGGTGTGGTGGGCGACACGCTCTACCAGGTGGGGAAGCCCGCCAAGGCAACGATGTATTTCCCGATGCTGGCGGGGAAGAGCGACGATGGCTACGCCCTAGCGGTGCGCGCGGCTGGGGATCCGATGACCCTGTCGATTCCGGTGCAGAAACAGTTCGCGGCGCTCGATCCGGAGCTCCCTGTCTCGGATGTGATGACAATGGAGCAGGTCATTGGGAATTCACTCGATAGTGCGAGCTTCAGCGCCACGCTGGTTATGGCGTTCGCCGTGCTGTCACTGGTGCTGGCGTCGGTGGGACTTTACGGAGTGCTTTCATACCTGATGACGCAGCGCAGGACGGAGATCGGCATTCGGATGGCGATGGGAGGGCAGCGCGGGCAGGTGTTGACAATGATGCTCGCCGACGGGCTGCGGCCGGTGCTGGTGGGACTGGGGTTTGGCCTGGCGGGCAGCGCGGCGGCGGTGCGTCTGATTCAGTCCATGCTGTACCAGACGCAGGCGCTCGATCCGGCGGTCTATGCAAGTGTGACGGCCACTTTGCTTATGGTAGCGGTGCTCGCTTGCCTGGCACCCGCGTGGCGCGCTTCGCGCCTGGAGCCCTCGCAGGCACTGCGGACCGAATAGGTATGCAGGCCGGCACTCAATAAGCTCATTACTAAGTCGCTCATTGAGCGTGGTTTTATACCTCAAGTCGAGTTGCCGCCAGCTTTCCGGCGGCAAACATACCACCGAGCTGTCTATGTTCCCCCGTTCGGCACACCAATCGCACACCGAACGAGGCCGTCCGTACCGGCGCTGGCGCAAGCCGTTCCAGGGGCAAACTTGGTGTGGAAGGGAGTAGGCAGGTAGCGTATGGGGTTCAGCGGGTGCTGATCACCCTCGAAGAACATCTCTTCGGTGTACTTGCCCGGAGTCTTTGGCTGGAAGCCCGTCTGATCCTATACTCATAGGAGTAAGACCATTTCCAGGGCCGCCTGCCTTGACGGAAGGCCTTGCCAGGATCGCCGGCAGGATTTGAATGCGTGCTATCGCGCTCAAAGACGACCCTGAACGCCGACCTACGACGCGCAGCATTATTGGGTAACTTCGGCCCAGACACGACCAAATTGAAAGTAGCGGTCTTTTTCCCAAGTTATCCCACAACCGACTTGGCTATTGTTAGCCGTGCCCTGGAGCAACTACCGCTACTGCAGCGCCCGGGTACGGCGAAGTTCGCGGGCGCCGCCGCAGCAGTCGAGCGAGGCCCCTTAACGGCTACCGCAGCGAAAGGCGGGGCCCTCAGCCGCTCGGTTCCCGATGCAACCGCCCCAACCAGCAAGGGACACGCAACCCACTCCAGCTCTGCTGTTCCCATTTGCAACCGATTCGGTTGCGGGCGCAACCCTGGCAGGGGTGGAGTGTCGAAGTAAATCCGACGCCGTAGGCGGCGTGCTCGGCGGTCAGAGCGCGGCACGGCTGTTTACAGATGTAAACGCGGCTCAGGACGCCCCGAAGAGCGGCCTGCCGTGGGCTTGTAATAGACACTCGGCTGCTATGTGGCGACACTGAGATCGATCGTCACTTCCTGAGCCGCGCGCTTGTCGATGCGCACCCGAAGCTCGTAAATATCCATGCCCGGTGCGGACACCCGGATGTAAAACAGCTTTCCCGTCGCTGGTTGTTCCAGTTCGAAGTGCCCCTTTTCATCCGTCTTCGTGGACGTGAACACTGTCTTCCAGTCGGAGCTACAGAGCTCGACTGTTACGCCATTTGCGGGTTCGTCCGTTCCCCGAACGAGTACATGACCCGTCAGCGCGCGACTCACGGAGACTTCTTTCTGCACAACCAGCGTAGTCGCGTGCCCAGTCTGCACCGCCAGGAAGAGGACCAGCGCCAGAAGTACAATCTGCTTGGAGATTCTCATGGTCATTTCTTGATGATGATCTTCCCTTCAGGATTTGGAGAGTTCGCTGGCCCTCCAGAACCGGTGTTGTACCCCTTGAGGTAGGGACGTTGATCCCTCAACTTCAGCTCTCGTTGCAAAGCCGCGTTGTGACCCGCCTCGTAGCTCCCGCCCTTTCCACCGTCGATCTTCTCGAACGCCTCAGCAAGCTCATGAAACGCAACTGTCCATTCTGGGGCTACCTGGAGATTGGTATTTGATCCTCGCTGGATATTCGGATTGTTGAGGTAGAGGTCGAGGATATCGTTGACGCCAGCCGGAGGATTTCCGATCTGCGTTGGTTACCAAATGCTGGAAGATTGGCCATGTCAAGACCAATATGATCAACTCTGACGGGTCCCTTATCCGTCATGATCGTGGGGCCGACACTGAAGTCGTATGTATTCTTGCTACCGACGAGATCATTAACGAGCCCCGCTCCCTCGTTCTTGCTCATGTCAAGGTCTTTGGTGTCGAAACTAACGAACCCCGTTTTCGCATCCATCGATAGTCGATTTGCAGCATCTCCAGCGATCTGTTGCAGGTCCGAAAAACACTGCTTTTGGCTGTCGGCGTTTCCGACGCATTGCAAAATCTCTCCGGTCGGATCGATATAGCGCAGCGGATTGTTTGCGACGTAGGCATAGAGATTGAGTTGCTGCGGATTCGTCAATCTCTCCGGCGTGATGATGACATCATCGGGGCTGAGAAACCTTCCCATGCTCGATCCATAATAGCGAGCAGTGAAGTAGTCATTCCCTGATTCGGAGTCGCGTTCTTTGCCGGTGAAGTGGTGTTCGGTGGGCGCCTCGAGGGAGTTGCTGCACTGCAGGGCGTCCCCATAGGGCAGGTTGGTGCACGTCGCTTCGAGCACGCCCTCGTAGTCGGTCTGGGCGCGTCGCGAGCCGAGCCAGTCGGTGATGTAGAAGTGCAGCCCGTCGGGATCGTAGGTGCCGATCAACGCGCCGGCCGCGAAGATGTTGGTGTGCTGGACCACGAGGCCGGAGCCGCCCGCGGAACTGAGTTCCGTCAGCTGTTCGCCGCTCGCGCCGAGGACGAAATCGCTCCCCGTCTGGTAGCCGTTTGTGGAGAGATCGCAACTCCACACGGTGATGGGGCCTTTGCCCACCCGCTGGCCGTCGGCGTCGTAGGCATACCCGGTCATGGCCGTGACACCCGGCACGGGCTGGCTCTTGCTGGCGCAGATGCGGCCTTCGGCATCGTAGAGATAGGTGTCGAGCCCGTCGGTGGTCACGTTGCCGCGTCCGTCGTATTGCGGCGTCACCGTGGCGCCGCGCGCGTTGGTGCTGGTGATCTGGTTATATCCGTTGAAGCTGGCGATATCGGTGGAGACGCTGGCCGAGGACTGCGGGGTGCACGTGTTGAGTCCGCCCGATCCGGCGACAAACGTCAGCGACGACGCTTCCTGCTGGGCACGGTTGCCGAATGGGTCATAGCTCCAGCAGTAGTTGGGCTTGGTGTTGCCTGCCTGGCTGGTGGCGCCGCCGGCCAGGCGGTTCAGCGAGTCGTAGCTGAAGCCCCAGTTCCCCATGGCGGTGTCAGTGAAGCCCACGACGTTGCCCGCGGCGTCGTACCCGACAGGATTGGACCCCGAGACGTAGCTGAGGATTGTGTACTTGTAAAGCGTGCCGACAGCGGCGCTGGCATTGGCCCCCCCGGCCATCGTTCCGGTCACGGGGGAGCTCACAAACGACGCCTGCGGGAAGTCGGCCGAGTCATAGCTGGAGTCCTGCAGGGCGTAAGCGTAATCAGTCGTGGCGCCTGTCGTCTTCGACACCATGTAGACAGTGCCATCGACGTCGGTGAGCGTGACGGGCGAGTTGGCGGTCACGCCGGCGACCAATCCCGCGGCAACGCTGGTCGCGGTGGAACTGGCGCCGTAGCTTGCCGTGGCCGCCGCGATGCCGTTGACGGTCAGCGTTATGGTTCCCATATCGACGGTCGCAACGACAGTCGGAGTCACGTCGATGCGGGCGCTGTTGTAGTTGGCGTCGCCCGCCAGGCACGCGATATCGTGCTGGCCGATGCTCAATGCCGAGGTAGGCCACGTGGCGGTCCCGCTCGAGAACGTGCCCGACGTGGCTGTGCTTCCATCCTGCAGGAATGAGTAGGCCGCGCCGCTTAGCACGGCCACCCGTTGTATTTGGCGGTGCAGGTGAATGTCGCCGTATGCGTGTGCGGGGGGGTGGTGGGGGTGTAGGTGAGGGTCAGCAGCGGAGTGACCTTGTTGACAACCAACGACACTGAGCCTGAGACGACGGAGTAATTCACCCTATCGGTGGGCGTGAACGTGACGCTGAGTGTGTGAGTTCCGGCGCTGAGAATGGTACCGGCCGCCGGCGAGTAGGCGAACGTGCCGGCGATCCCGCCCGAGGTTGCATTGAGTTGGGTCGAGCTCAGGGCCGTTCCGTAGTTGATGGCCGCCGGCGTCGTCCAGTAGAGCGTCTCGCTGGCCGGATTCACCGTACGTGATGGGGGCATCGTAGCGCTGGCGGTTTCGGGTTTGCTTGCCCCCAGGAGCCAGGAGACGGCGTTGTACGCAAAGGTCCTTTGAATGGGCCCGTTCGCAGGCGGCGAGCCGGATGGGCCGCCCCATTGCTTGACCGAGAGCAAATTGTCGAGAGGATCGTAGGTGTAGTCGGTCTGGTTAACCGGCGTTTTTGACGATCCGTTTGGCTCCAGCACCTTGAAGAGCTGGCCGAGCCCGTTGCTGGTGCGGCCCCACTGGTTCTGGTTCTCGTCGGTGAACGTAACCGTGTTCCCCGCATATGTGTAGCTTACGGTCGAGGCGTCCGGATTCGTCTTGAGGGTCAGCCGATTGCTGCCGTCATAAGTGGTGAAGTAAGTGATGCCGTCGGTAGGTGAGGACGAAGACCGGTGCGGATTCGAAACCGAATAGACGCGGCCGTTGCTGTCATAGGTCGTGCCCACATAATCGGTGCCCGCGGGGTCCGAAGTGAGCTGCGTCTGGACGACCCTGCCCAACCCGTCGTAGAGCGTGGTGTGCACGATCGAGGGAGACGTCGAGCCGCTCGTACTCGTCACCGTGATGGATGGCGGCGATGTATCGTGGTAGGCGATTCCCGTCGTTCCCTTGTCTGGGCGGGTTGCGAGCGTCAGGCGATTCAACTTGCCCGGGTCGCTGTACGCATAGGACGTGGTCTGGCCGTTGGCATCTAGTTGCGAAGCAATCTGACCTGACTCGTAGTAATAGGAGTAGGAACTCGTATACCCAAGCGGATAAACGATCGACGTCACGTAGCCGTTGGTGCGACCCGGCGGAGTTCCCGAGGCGTAACTGTCCGTGTAAAAGAAGCTGGTCGTGTTGAGGTTCGGATCTGTCGCGCTCAAAACCTGCCCGGTCAGGTCGTAAGTGTGGGTGGTCAGGAGCCAGGCGGAGCACGCTGAAGCGGCTGTCGCGGACGTCACCGGCTGCGTTGAGTTGATGGTCTTGCAGCGTTTCTCGGTGGTGAGATTCCCGCGCGGCATCGAGGAACCGACGGCTGTCATTCGCGGTCGTGACTCCGCCGCTGCTTGACAGGTAGCTGATGTTTCCGTTGGTATCTTTGAAAGCTCCGCCGGCGTAGAACGTTCCGTCTGGATAAGTGATTGAACCGTTGGTCGTGGTCACCAACGAGGATCCGTCGCTGGTGAACGAAACATGTCCCTCTCCTGTTCCGCCGACCACCGGATTGGGGTTGATGGTGGTGGAATATGCATTCTGGCAAGGCGGACTCATGTTTGCGGTCGGCGCATTGTTCAACTCGAGGTTCATGTCGTGCGCCGCGCCGGTTTCGTCGTAGTAGATGTAGGGCCCATAGATGGTGCAGCCGCCGCCGAGGTCGATTATCGGACCGGCGGAGGTTTGATACGTCTGATTGGAGATCGTGACCGAGGCGCCAAGCACCGCAGGCCCGCTCGTAGTCCACGGTCCTACCGGTCCGGTTGGCATGCCGAATGAGCCCCCGGGCGCCCACTCAAACAGTTGGGTGATAATCGGCGAAGAGTATGACGGGCCGCCCGTGTCGCTCAGCGTGCATCCGTCGTACTGCGATTTCTGCGCGCCCCAGTAGCAGCTCACAAACTGCGGACCTGCTCCGCCTGTACCCGAGACTGTCGTACCCGAGCCCTGCAGCGCCACCGTCGACGCCGAGTTGTACATCAGCGTGAAGGGAATCTCGTGTCCTCGACCGCCCGAGGGAGTAGCGGTGAACGGAATTTTGATGCTCAGCGCGCCGCTCAATGGGTCTACCTGCCAGATCGCGTCGAGCTTCTGCGGGTCCGGCGCTCCGCTTGTGTGTGATGCTCCGCCTCGCACGTGCACATGACGGCCGAGACGCTGTGGCTGAAACCTGCGATGTGAGCGGGGCTAAAGATGGACCAAGGGGCTGAGTTTTGTTTGAAGCTGATGTGAAGAGAATACCAGTGCTGCGCTATCACAATTCCCGAGTAGCTGAACTCTGGAGCTATTGCACTCACTTCGACGCGACCACCAGGATCGGCGACCCTGCAAAGGACCTAAATGCCTATGGCAACTCAGGAATGGCCGTAGCTGCATGCGTGACTACTCCGTTGGGCGGGACATCATCAGAACTCACCTCCAGGGACCGACTGGCAGGCGGGATCGGGAGCCCATGCAAAGTTGTACTCCAACCGGGTGGGCGTGACAGTGATGCGAGTGAAATGAACTGAAGTTGACCGGAGCGGTCAATTAAGCGCACGGAATTTGTAAGGTTCACGAACTCGCGTTGTCAAGTATTTTTTAGCAGCACTGGTGAAGATGGCGTGAAGTTAATGCCGTCGAGTCGGATTCCGTCGCGCATCCGGATCTTGAATGCCCAGAGCAGATCCATGACACCGGGCACTCCTTGTTTCGCGCCTGGCCGGCCGCGACGCTCAATGATGCAGGGTTAAAGGCGCATGCCGCTTCCGAGGGCAGGCCGCCGCATTGGAAGGTGACATTTCCGGCCAGGGTCGCGTTGGCTGAGAGCGTCATCTTCCCTTGATGAGCATCCAGACTAGTGGTGGTTACCGTCGCCTCGGTGAGCAATGAGTCGCCGTGATGGCTTTCGCTGAACTAAGCGGCGAGTTGCGCTCGCATTTCGGCGGCGTATTGGTCGGCGTTGAGACCCGCGAGGAGGTGCAGGGTGTGCCCGTCCAGTTTGACGACCGCAGCGATGCCCTCGTTCCTCAACTCGGCTTCCTGGATCCGGCTCTCATCGTGCAGTACGAGGCGCAACCGGGTTTCGGCGCACGCGTCGACACGCACGATATTTGCTTTGCCGCCAAGCGCGGCAATGTATGCCTGCGCTTTGCGCGCCGCGTCGGGATCTCGCAAGGGCGGCTGAAGGCCGGCGGGCGGCGCCGTTTTCACCGGCGAGGGCTCTTCAATCTGGTCGGCTTCGGGTCCGGCGGTCTTGAGGTATTCCTGCACCTCTGTCTTCAGGTTCTCGCTCCGTGTGCCGAAGATGGCCTGCATGCCGTCGCCAACGACCACCACGCCGGCGGCGCCGAGGGCCTTAAGCTTTTCCGGGCTGGCCTTGGTCACATCGTTGAGCTTCACGCGCAAGCGGGTGATGCAGGCATCGAGGCTGGCGATGTTGCTGCGTCCGCCAAAGGCGCGCACGAGCTGCAGCTCAAAACTGTCGGCACTGGCGCTCCGCACCGCCGCCACTGTCTCATCCTCAATTTCGCGGCCGGGCGTGAGCAGATTGAAGCGCTTGATGGCGAATGTGAAGATACCGTAATACATCAGTCCCCAGATCGGGCCTATGACCCAGAGCCACAGGGCATTGGTTGACTTCGGGAAGAGCACGATGTAGTCGATGAGGCCGTGAGAAAAGGTGAAACCGTGCCTGATATTCAGCGCGATGCAGACATAGTAAGCCAGGCCGGCCAGCGCTGCGTGAACGGCATAAAGAACCGGAGCGACAAAGAGGAATGAAAACTCGATCGGCTCTGTGATGCCGGTGAGAAAGGCGGTGAGCGCTGCGGAAATCATGATGCCGCCGACTTTTGCCCGCTGATCGGGCCGCGCAGCGCGCCAGATCGCCAGCGCCGCGGCGGGCAGGCCGAACATCTTGAAGAGATAGCCGCCGGTCATTCTGCCTGCGGTGGGATCGCCGGAGATGAAGCGGGCGATTTCTCCATTCACAAGAATGCCGTTAGTGGGATCCAGGTATTCGCCAGCCTGGAAGAAGAAGGGCACATTCCATACATGATGCAGGCCGAAGGGAATCAGGGCGCGCTCGACGACGCCATAAATGGTGAAAGCAATTCCCGGATTCTCGTGCACGGCCCAGTTCGAGAAGGCATCGATCACATGATCGATTGGAGGCCAGATGAAGCTGACCACCGCACCGGCGGCGATGGTGGCAAACGCGGTGATGATGGGCACGGACCGTTTGCCGGCAAAGAATCCGAGGTAACTTGGGAGCTGGATACGGTAAAAGCGCTTGAAGACCGCGGCGGCGATGAGGCCCACGATGATTCCGCCGAAGACTCCTGTTTCGATGGAGGGGATGCCCATGATGGAGGCTGTTTCGATGCCGCGGAGCTTTGCGCAGGTGCCCAATGTGGCGAGATAGACGACATAACCCACGGTGCCCGCCATCGCCGCGACGCCATCGTTGTCGGCAAGTCCAATAGCCACGCCGATGGCGAA
>DASXGD010000513.1:0-6460 GCA_036489245.1 Occallatibacter sp.
TAATGCATTGTAAATAATGTAGTTATCGATCTATTTGAGACAAATTGGGAAGATGCGAACCTATGCTGGAAAAGGGAATTTTAGGGGTCTTGGCGGAGAGGGCGAGATTCGAACTCGCGGTACCCTTTCGAGTACGTCCGCTTTCGAGGCGGGTGCCTTCAACCACTCGGCCACCTCTCCGCTTGATGAATAGCTGTTCTGCTGGGCCGGCGGTACCGTCTACACTCACTCGGTTCTGGAACCGCTCGCAAATCAATCAGCCTTATCGAGTCTACCGGCAAAGCCATGCGGTTGCAATGTCGACGCCTGGCTCCAACCGAGCTACGGCAATTCCTGAGTTGGTGTGGCCTTTTCAGTTTTGTGCGAGGTCGCCGCTCCCTGGGGGTCGCGTCGACTGGAGTTGGGCGGCTTCGGGATACGGTTACTCAGGAATTGCGATAGCGGGCCATTCCTCGCGAAGACGAATCCGAAAGCAATCCTCCGCCCGCTGTTCGCATCCTCCCATGAATGAGTGGGAAGTCCTGCGGCGGTAAACCCGCGGCACCTCCGTGCGAAGGCGCGACGTTTGAAGCAATTAGCCACCCCAGGGTGATACTTTACTTCTGCGGCGTTGCACGCGGGAAGGTCAGAAGCCCGGCGGCGAATTGAACCTCTCGATGGCGCCTGCGATTTCGGCGGGCGCTGCTTGTTGATTGAGTCTGAAGCGCAGGTTTGGAGCACGGTTTCTATGATGGAATTCCACATTTCGCGCGAGGCACGGGAGCGATATAAGTTTTCCGAATCGCTCTTTTCTTTTAACGGCAACGTAGTGTTTGCCGACATGCCCGCCTGCCGCGCCTTCGCATATCTCATGAACCAGGTTCGGGAGGCGGACAAGAATCCCGACCAGGCCATCCACGCCGGTGCTCTCTTCGCCATGGGATTGATCGACGAGGCCAGCCATGTCGTCATTGCCCGCTATCGCGAGCAGTTCGACCGCAATGTCATGGCCGATGCCCTGGCCTGGTTTGGCTCCCAGATGACCCCCGAGGCGCTGGATAAACTGCTCCTGACCTTCGTGGAATATTTTCCCGGCTCGACCGTCATCCGTGGAGAAGAGACGCCGCAGCAGTGGCTGCAGGGATCCACTTCCGGCATTCCCCACCGCGAAGCGGCGCTCGAAGAGTTGCTGCTTCTGTGGACAGCCAACCGCAACGAGGCGTTTCAGCCATTTGAAGAGCTGTTCGCCGAAAAGCCTCTTGCCGAGCAAACCGTTTATCGCCAGGTAACGCAGCAGCTGCCTGAATACTTTGCCACCCGGCCGTTGATTCCTGTGCCGGGCGCCAAGTCGATGAACCTGGTGGACCTGCTGCGTGCTCCGGCCACCACGTCGCCCAAATCGCTTCGCGAACAACTGGACCTGGTCCGGCAATTGTGGAAGCCGCTGCTCGGCGACGCGCTCGATCGTTTCCTGCAGATCGCCGGCGAAATTCTTCACGAAGAAGAGCTCGCCATCTGGATGCAGTACAACACCCCCGCGGCCCGCGCCCGCGCCGCCGCCGAAGAGGCCGCCCGCCGCCGCAGGGAAGCGGGCATGCAGCAGTGGCCGTCGATCACCAGCACCGCCGACGTTCCCGTTTTCGGTGATCCGGCGCATGAGTACGAAAAATTCTCGCCAGACACCGCCTGGATGCCCACCACCGTCATGATTGCGAAGAGCACCTACGTGTGGCTCGCGCAGCTCAGCCGGTTTTACGGGCGCCACATCCGCCGCCTCGACGAGATCCCCAACGAAGAGCTCCAGACGCTCGCCCATCGTGGCATGAACACGCTGTGGCTGATCGGCATCTGGGAGCGCAGCCGGGCTTCGAAAACAATCAAGTTGCTGTGCGGGAACGAGGACGCCGTCGCGTCGGCCTATTCGCTCTTTGACTACCGCATTTCTGAGGACCTGGGCGGCGAATCGGCCTACATCAACCTTCGCGACCGCGCCTATCACCACGGCATCCGGCTGGCCAGCGATATGGTGCCCAACCACATGGGCATCGATTCGCCCTGGGTGGTCGAACATCCTGAGTGGTTTATCTCCCGCTGGGAGTCGCCCTATCCCGCCTACCGCTTCGAAGGTCCCGATCTCTCCGCCGACGGCCGCGTGGAGATCAAAATCGAGGATCACTACTACACCCAGCAGGACGCGGCCGTTGTCTTCCGCCGCCGCGACAAGTCCTCGGGCGAGACCCGCTACGTCTATCACGGCAACGATGGCACCAGCTTTCCGTGGAACGACACGGCGCAGCTCGACTACCTCAATCCTGCCGTGCGCGAACAGGTCATCCAGACCATCCTCCACGTCGCGCGCCTGTTTCCTGTCATTCGCTTCGACGCCGCGATGACGCTCGCCAAACGCCACTTCCATCGCCTGTGGTTTCCCGGGCCTGGTTCGAGCGGGGCCATCCCCTCGCGGGCCGAATACAGCATGAGCCAGGCCGAATTCGATCGCAACATGCCCCATGAGTTCTGGCGCGAGGTCGTCGATCGCGTTGCCGCCGAGGTCCCGGGAACGCTGCTCCTCGCGGAGGCTTTCTGGCTCATGGAAGGCTACTTCGTCCGCACCCTGGGCATGCACCGCGTCTACAACAGCGCTTTTATGGTGATGCTGCGCGATGAGGACAACGCGAAGTATCGTTCGGTCATCAAGAACACCCTCGAGTTCGATCCGGACATCATGAAGCGTTACGTGAACTTCATGAGCAATCCAGATGAAAAGACGGCGATTGACCAGTTCGGTAAGGGCGACAAGTGCTTCGGCGTCGCGGCCATGATGGCCACCCTTCCCGGTCTGCCCATGTTCGGTCACGGGCAGGTGGAGGGGTTCACCGAGAAGTACGGCATGGAGTATTACCGGCCCCGCTACGAAGAGTGGCCCGATCGCTGGCTGATCGAGCGCCATGACCGCGAGATCGCTCCGCTCCTTAAGCGCCGCTGGCTCTTCGCCGAAAGCACCCACTTCCTCCTCTACGACCTCTTTGAAAACTCAGGCAACGTCGACGAGAACATTTTTGCTTACTCCAATCGCAGCGGCGGCGAACGGGCCCTGGTGATCTATAACAACCGCTACGGCGCTACCCACGGTACAGTGCGCATGTCGGCGGCCTACGCCGATAAAGGCTCCGGCCAGCTTCGCCAGCGCTCGATATGGGAAGGCCTCGGACTCCAGGATCGCGGTGCGATTGTTGCCTGCCGCGACTCCCTCACCGGTCTCGAATACCTCCGCCGCGCCCACGACATTGCCGACCGCGGCATCACCCTCAGTCTGCATGCCTACCAGTGCCATGTATTCCTCGATTGGCGGGAGATGTATTCGACAGCCGATAAACACTGGGATCGTCTGTGCGACTACCTCGGGGGCCGCGGCGTTCCCAGCCTCGACGACGCACTGATCCAGCTTGAACTGCGCCCGGTCCACGACGCGGTGCGAGCGGCGCTCGATCCCGGCGTGGTGCGCCTGTTTGCCGATGCGGTCGAAATTCCCCCGGTCCAGGGAGCCACCCCCGAGAAGAGGAACGGGAAGAGACAGAGCGAATTCCTCGATACCGCCTGGGGCCGCTGCGAAGAACTCCTGGCCTCTGTATTGCCTGCCTGGGCCCGCCTTTCCGGGGAGCGTGCCGGCGCCCGCCCCACCCGCCTTGAATCGCTCGCCCCCGTCTACCGCAAGTGCCTCCGCAGCGCCATGCGGCTCCTCGCCATCGAATCCCTCATACCGCCACCCTGGTCCGCCGCGGCCCGGCGCGTGTTGCCCAATTCCAGCCCCGACGTACCATCCACAGCTCTATGGGGACCGGTGATGAGCTGGTGCCTGCTGCAGACCCTCGCTCTGGCCATAGACGAGGATCATCTTGAACGCACTGCCCTCGATCTGTTTGACCGCCTCCGCCTCCGCGAACCCTTGGCGCAGGCATTTCAGGCACTGGGCATGGAAGGCGAACGCGGATGGCGTGCCACCGCCCGCCTCAAGATCCTGCTGATGACCGAAGCAGGGGTCGGCGCCGAAGCTGAGCCGCTACCCAAACCTGCGGCCCCGACGGCGGCGAAGCTCGATGAAGCGGCGCAGGCCCTCGTTTCCGAGGCCGTGTCCGCGACTCCGGTGCCGACTCCGGCCCCCGCAAAGCCCGGCCATGCAGACCGCGCTCCCGGCCCGAAATCCGTCATCCCCGCCGCACTGTGGAAGGACCCCGATGTTCGCTGGCTGACCGGATACAACGAAGCCGACGGCCACACATACGTGATCCGCGAGCCCTACGAAGAACTGCTCTGGTGGCTGTCGCTGCCTTCGCTCCTCAAACTCGCCAATATGAATGTTCCCACCCGCAATGCGGCTTCTGCGATCGCCGCGAGAATCAACGAAGCCCTGTCGGCGGTCGAAAAGGCCGGTTATCGGATCGATGCATTGCTCCACCCAGAGGCGGCCGAACGGGCCGCGCATGCTCCAACCGACGACACCGCCTTGAAGGCCGCGCCCGTCGGCGCCGAACCGGAAAAAGCGAACGCCGCGAAGCCTGTCCGTCCAGTCGACCCGGACGGGCAGCCCGAGGACTACTAGCGGCCACCAAACTGGAGGTGCCCCATCCTGGCGGCATGTTTTGCCCCCAGGATGCAATGCCGCGAAACCAAACCGGGCACAGGTATCGGATGCAGTTATCTGGACCGAAGTATGATCCGGCACCGCGCTCCGACCGCGGTCGAAACGATCTGCTGCACGAACCGAAGGGGATGGGCGTCGCGAGGTTTGTTGCTGGGATGGTTGAGGATTCGGCTGCAGGATATGCCGAGGCGTCGGACGGCGCTATTGAGCCTCTTCCCATTCTTAGAATACCAAGTTGAATCATCAAAAACCAGACTGGTTTTTGATGCCATTCCGTCGTAATCTCAGCCAACGAAGCATCATTTGGAGCGGCAATTCGCCTTCTCCTTCCCGGCCGGCTGCAGGCAGGCCCGCTGCGGGAAACGCTTGGCTGTGCTCCTGTGGGATTGCGAATTGCGTTTGAATCTTGACAATCTGAACTAAACCGTTCAGTATAGAAACTCTGAAAATGGAGGTTCGTGCATGATACGTGTACGGAATCTGGTGAAGACCTTTACCTCGTCTTCCGGCTCGTTTACGGCCGTCAACGATGTTTCCTTCGACGTGGAAGAGGGGGAAATCTTCGCATTCCTGGGGCCCAATGGGGCAGGGAAGACAACCACCATCAAAATGCTGACGACCTTGCTCAAACCCACCGGCGGCAGCATTGAAATGGATGGCCTGAACCCGCAGGTGCAACAGAACGAGGCCCGCAAGCGTTTTGGGATCGTCTTTCAGGACCCCAGTCTTGACGGTGATCTCACGGCGTGGGAAAACATGGACCTGCACGGTGTCCTCTATCACGTGCCCACCAGGGTGCGCCGCCAGCGCACCGAAGACCTGCTCAAGCTGTTTGAACTGTGGGAACGCCGAAACGACCAGGTGAAGAAGTTCTCCGGCGGCATGAAGCGGCGCCTGGAGATTGCGCGCGGCTTTCTGCATACGCCGCGGATCCTTTTTCTCGATGAGCCGACGCTGGGCCTCGATCCGCAGAGCCGCAATCAACTCTGGACCATCGTCAAGAAAGTCAACGAGGCGGAGCGCGTCACGGTCTTCCTCACCACCCATTACATGGACGAGGCCGACCGCGTGGCGCATCGCATCGGCGTCATCGATCACGGCAAACTCGTCACCCAGGGCACCCCGCGTGAGATCAAGGAACAGACCGAATCGGAGACTCTCGAAGACGCGTTTCTCAAGCTGACTGGCTCGACCATTCGCGATGAGAGCGCCGACCCGGCCGCCATGATGCGGCAATTCGCAAAAATGTGGAGTGGAGGCAAACGATGAGTGCAATTTACATTCTCTGGCTGCGCGAAGTGAAGCGATACCTGCGCTCCCGCGCGCAAATCGTTGCGTCGCTGGGGCAGCCCATGCTCTATCTGCTCGTCCTGGGCTTCGGTCTCGGGCCCGTCTTTCGCCGCGCCGGCAACGGCAACTATCTCCAGTTCATCGCCCCCGGCGTGATCGGCATGACGGTGCTGTTCTCGTCCATTTTTTCCGGACTCGGCCTGCTTTGGGATCGCCAGTTCGGCTTTCTCAAGGAGACGCTTGTGGCCCCCGTGCCGCGCATCCAGATCATGATCGGCCGCACCATGGGCGGCGCGACCGTGGCGGTGATGCAGGGAATCCTGGTCACCATCATCTGCCTCATCGCGGGTTTCCGGCCCGCGCATTTCTCCACCATCCCGATTGCGCTCGGATTCATGATTCTCATCGCGCTGCTGTTCGCCGCGCTGGGGGTCGCGATCGGGTCGAGCCTGCAGGACATGCAGGGATTTCAACTGATCATGAACTTCCTGGTCATGCCCATCTATTTTCTTTCCGGGGCGATGTTCCCGCTCAACGACGCGCATAACG
>DASXGD010000532.1:0-2120 GCA_036489245.1 Occallatibacter sp.
AGCCCCTCCCAGAAGAATTGCGCCATTATGCTTTTCTGCGTAGCTCCTAACGCCTTGCGCAGCCCGATCTCCACCGTCCGCTCGCTCACCGAAACCAGCATGATATTGATGATGCCCACGGCGCCCAGGCCCAGAGTCACAATCCCTACCCCGCCCAAAAAAACGTCCATGGCCGTGAAGATGGCGCCGACCATCTTCATTTCCTGAATCGTGTCCCACTCCTGGAATGCATCTTTGAGTTCGGGATCGAACCCATGGCGCTGGGCGATCAAGCGGTGCACCGCGGCCACGGCCTCGATGGCATCGCCCTTCTTCGTTGGTTGGTACTGAATCGAAGTCAGCGCATCGCGGGCAATATTTTCGCCCTTCAGCGCAAAAAGTTCCTGCATGGTGGTTATGGGGATGTAGAGCTTCTGATCGTCGAAGTCGTTATTGCCCCGGGAAATCTTGTCCACCGACCCGACCACCGCGAATTGTGTCCCATTGATGGTGATCGTTTCGCCCAGCAGGGGACGCCCCGGAAAGAGAAGGTTTCGAGCCTTGAATCCCAGCACTGCCACGCGGCGCCGGTCGGCCACGTCGGCATCATTCAGAAACCGGCCCTGCCCCATGGGAATAAAACGAATCGCGGTGTAATTCGGCTGCACGCCGACCACGTGGCTCGAGGTATTGCTCCACTGGCTCACTTCGTAAAGATCAGAGCGTGACAGTTCCACTGTTACGCCGCGCACTTCAGGCAGCTGCTTCATCGCCTCAGCGTCGCCCAGCGTCAGCTGATAAGGACGCATCCCCGTGTGCTGGTTGGCGACAGCGGGGATGGTCCCATTCCACATCAACACCACATCGTTGCCAAAGGTGGCCAGGTTGCGATGCTGGCCGGAGCGGAAACCCTCGCCCAGCCCTACCAGCACCAGCAAAGACCCCACGCCCCAGGCAATACCAAACATGGTAAGAAAGCTGCGCAGCTTGTTGGCTGCGATGGCTCGAAATACCTGCGAAAGAGTGTCGCCAAAGGTCTGCATGACTGATCCGACGTGCCCCTTCCTGTTTTGCCCGCCGATGCGCAGCTTGTAGAGTGAACGCCTGAAATCTACTTACGAGATAGACGCAGCCGCGGTTCCCTTGTCGCAAGCCGGGATCCAAGGCGCCATATCTCGGATCCCGCCCGGCGGTCCAAGCCATTCAAGCCAAGCCAACCCACGTGATAAAGTTGCTGCTTTGAATGCCATCCAGACACCGACGGGACTCAAATGAAATCAACGTCAGCGCCGCAAGCCACCGCCCTTCGCCTGAGTTTCAGCTGCGTCGCGGCAATCTTGCTCTGTTCTCTCACTCTGCCCGCTCAGCAGCGTCCGCCCGCCGTTCCCCTCATCACCCACGATCCCTACTTCAGCGTCTGGTCGGCCGCGGACAAGCTCACGGACCGGGACACCACCCACTGGACCGGGGCCCGTCAGCCCATCGCCGGCCTGGCCCGCATCGACGGCAAAACCTTCCGCTTCATGGGAGCCGATCCCCGGGAACTGCCAGCGATGGACCAGGTCTCGCTCTCGGTCACCCCCACCCACACTGTCTACCAGTTCCGCGCCGGCGAGGTCGACCTGGCGCTCACCTTCTTTACGCCCTCATTTCCGCACGATCTCGACATCCTCTCCCGCCCCGTGACCTACCTGACCGTGTCTGCATCCGGCCGCGGGAACCATGATGTATCGATCCTCATCGACGTCGATCCCGTAATCGCCGTCAACACCGCCGACCAGGCCGTCACCTGGGGGCGCACCCGCGCCGGAAATCTCACCGTACTCAACGTCGGTTCCCGCGATCAGCGCGTCCTCAATCGTCCCGGGGACGACCTGCGCATCGACTGGGGTTACTTCCACATGGCGGTACCCGACCAGGCCAACGCTCAGCTTAGCCTCTCATCCGAGGCCGCCAACGCGTTTGTGACCAGCGGCGTTCTGCCAGACGCGGACGACCTTGACATGCCTCGCATGCCGCGCGAGGGCGCCGCCCATCTCGCCGTGGAGTTGCCGCTGGGCAAGCTCTCCGCCGCACCTGTCAGCCGGCATGTACTGCTGGCCTATACCGAGGATTACGCGATCGAATACCTGGGCCGGAAA
>DASXGD010000077.1:0-7923 GCA_036489245.1 Occallatibacter sp.
CGAGTCATGCGGTTGAGTCCCCGGGATCAGAAAGCATAAACAACGGCTTCCTTGGCAGTGTTGGAAGGATTATAGAAAGCCGTGCCCCCCCTGACAAGCAAAGTTGCACAAGAAACGCGGATTTGGGTTGATCCGGATCAACGTGTGTCCAACCGGCGACCGATTTGGGCGGAATCCAGAAACAGGCCTTCCCACGATTCGGCGCGGCTCGATCAATTCCCCTTGCCGTTGCCACTATGAGCCCCCAAGCTCTCGCATACGGGCTTAGACACCGCACCCGCGCGAATTGTTCCTGCACTTACTTCGATGCGCGTCGGTAAAATGTCGTTTACAGCGGGGTTACTGGAGCAATCGAACCAACTCGGCCTGTTCGGCGAGGAAAGCGTCATGCCCATGCGCGCTGGTCATCTCGCGGTAGTCGGCTGCCACGCCCGCAGCCCGGATGGAATAAGCAAATTCCCGCACCGATTCGGGAGGAAAGAGCCAGTCGGAACTGATGCCGACAAAGCTGAGCCGGGCCTGGATTCGGCCGAACACTTCCCTGGCCGATGCATGGCCGTGCAGCGGATCCCAGGTGTCCATGGTTCGCAGGATGGCGAGGTATGCGTTGGCGTCGAAACGCTCGATAAACCGGAGGCCCTGGAGATCGAGGTAGCCGGCGATATCGAAGCGTCCCCCGATCAGGCCCCCGCCATGATCGGCAAGTCCCCACGGATCCTCGCCGTTGCGATTCGGATTGCGGGCAAATCGCTCATCAAACAGGGATGGCGACTTGTAGCTGATCATGGCAATCTGTCGCGCCAGCGAGAGTCCCAGGCGCGGAGGCTTCTGGGGAAGGTAGTTTCCGCCTTCCCATTCCGGATCACTTTGGATGGCCTGGCGCTGAAGATGGTTGAGGGCCAGTCCCATGGCGGAGAGCGGCGCCACCGCGATGATGAGCGCTCTTTCGACGCGGCCTGGGTAAAGCATGGCCCACTCCAGGGCCTGCATGCCGCCGATGGAGCCGCCCATGACCAGGCGGAGCCGGTGAATGCCGAGCGAGTCGAGAAGTTGTGCCTGCGAGCGAACATTGTCGCCGATGGAGATGAGGGGGAAATCCGAGCCGTAGACCCTGCCTGTTTCCGGATCGACTGAGCCCGGTCCGGTCGATCCGTAACAGGAGCCGAGCATGTTGATACAAATCACGAAATCGTGCTCGAGCGAAAGCACTGCGCCGGGAGCGAAAACCTCGGGCCACCACGAACCCACCAGCGCCGATCCTGAGAGAGCGTGGCACACCAGCACGGCGTTGTCCCGGGCGGCATTGAGCCGCCCGTAGACCGCGTAGTGGAGCGTTGCTCCGGCCAGCCTGCGTCCGCAATCCAGCAACAGGGGCTCATCGAGCACGTAGTCGCCTTCGTAGGTCGGCTCGGGAATCTGCGCCTTGACTGAAGGCGCTTCCGTTCCCGGCGCCGGAGTTCGGGCTTCGCTCATCCCCTTCATTGTCCCGCATGGCCGGCTGTTGCCGGCGCGCCCGCGAAGGTATGACCATTGGCCGCTTCAATCGCCTGGTCAAGGTCGGAAAGGATGTCGCGGATGTCTTCAATGCCCACCGAGAGACGGACCATCTCCGGAGTTACGCCGGTGTTGGCCTGTTCCTCGACCGAAAGCTGCTGGTGGGTCGTGGACGCGGGGTGAATCACAAGCGACTTGGCATCGCCGATGTTGGCCACCAGGGAGAAGAGTTCCAGCGAGTCGATGAGCTTCTTCCCGGCATCGTATCCACCCTTGATGCCGAAGGTGATGAGCGCTCCCTTTCCGTCAGGCAGATACTTCTGCGCGCGGGCAAAGTAAGAACTTGATTCGAGGCCGGGGTAATTGACCCACTCCACGCCGGGATGCTCTTCGAGGTGGCGCGCCACGGCGAGGGCATTCTGCGAATGGCGCTCCAGGCGCAGGTGCAGTGTCTCGATCCCCTGAAGGAACAGGAATGCGTTGAAAGGCGAGAGAGCAGCGCCGGTATCGCGCAATCCCTGAATCCGCGCCTTGAGAATAAAGGCCACGGGCCCGAATGCTTCGACATAGGAGAGGCCATGATAGGAAGGATCGGGCTGGGTAAACTCCTTGAATCGTCCCGAAGCCGCCCAGTCAAATTTGCCTGCGTCCACGATAACGCCGCCGATGCTGGTGCCATGGCCGCCCAGAAACTTGGTGGCGGAGTTGACCACGATGTCCGCGCCCCACTCGATAGGCCGGAGCAGGGCCGGGGATGACGTGGTGTTGTCGATCACGAGCGGCAGGCCATGTTCGTGGGCGATGGCGGCGAAGCGCTCGATGTCGAGAACGTCGAGCTTCGGGTTGCCGATGGTCTCGGCGTAGATGGCGCGGGTCTTGTCATTGATAGCCGCGCGCAGGCCGTCGAAATCGTCGGCATCGACGAAACGGACGGTAATGCCAAGTCGAGGCAAGGTGTAGTGGAAGAGGTTATAGGTGCCGCCGTAGAGAGAAGTGGTGGAGATGATTTCATCGCCGGCTGCAGCGAGGGTGGTGATGGCCAGTGTTTCCGCGGCCTGGCCGGAGGCGGTAGCCAGGGCAGCAGCGCCGCCTTCGAGCGCCGCAACACGCTTCTCGAAGACGTCGGTAGTGGGATTCATGATACGGGTATAGATGTTCCCGAATTCCTTGAGCGCAAACAGACGGCCGGCGTGATCCGCATCCTGGAAAAGATAGGAAGTGGTCTGGTAGATGGGCACGGCGCGCGAACCCGTGGTGGGGTCAGGCGATTGACCGGCATGGACGGCAAGAGTGGCAAGCTGGAGTTGCTTGGGTTCGGACATGATGGACTCTCCTTGGGGTTGCAAGTGGGGCGGCCGGATGAGCCGCATCATCGGGTCGGATACAAGCCTATCGCGTTCCAGGAAACAAAATGTCTCGAACCCGTCACCGTCATGTCAACGCAGAGCGGCACGCGACCATTCGAAGACGGAAATCAAAGAGCATGTTATTCCTCAAACACCCTGGAAACACAACCGGCCCGAATCCTTTCAAGGACCGGGCCGTTTGCTTTCGAGATCGGTTGCGCTCAGCGCGTTGGCCGTTCGAGAGCCGCACGGACGGGTCGAGATGGCATACACATGGCCATGGCCCCCATTCCGTAGTGGCGCGCGTTTGGCATTGAGGGCAGTATCGAGGTTGCGCGGCAGTCGTGTCAACAAACAAAGTCAAACGCCAGGTGATCGGTCGGTCACTTAGTCCTTGGTCCCAGAGTTTCTAAGTCCCTGCTTCACTCCTCCGGCTTCCAGACATAAGCGCCGGGCTGCGAAAGGCCGATGTGCGCCAACACGCGATACACAAACTGCCGCGCCATTTCGGTGGAGTCGACCGGCTTGTTGTAGAAGGCGGGGATGACGGGAAAGATGACTGCGCCGGCTTCAGCGGCAAGCGTCATGTTGCGCAGATGGATGCGGTTGAAGGGCGTCTCGCGTACGCACAGCACGAGCGGCCGCTTCTCTTTTAGGGTTACATCGGCGGCGCGCGCGATCAGGGAGTTGGCCAGGCCGTGGGATATGGCAGCCAGGGTGCCCATGGAGCAGGGAAGGATGATCATTCCTTGCGACGGATGGCTGCCGCTGGCGATAGAGGCGCCGATATTAGCGTCTGCGTGCTGGATCGTCTTGAGCGGCGCCGCACCGAGAAGCTTATCGAGCAGATCCGTCCTTCCTGACACTCCAAGCTCTTCGGCGATGACCCGCAGCGAATTTTCCGAAGCCACAAACTGCACGCGGGCCACGCGCTCATCCGCTTCCAGCGCGCGGAGTAACTCCCGCGCAAAGAGTGCGCCTGAAGCTCCGGTGATGGCGACGGTGAGTTGTACGGCTTCCACGCGCTCGATCCTTTCGTAAAATGCGGCGTCGGTTTATCGCTGCGCTGCTTCGGTTTTCTTGGAGTAAGTGGTGAGGAAGAGTTTGACCCACTCGTCTCCCTGTTTCATCTCGAGCAGAAATGTCAATGTGCCGTCCGACGGGCTTTCGTAGGTAGCGCGCAGCACCGGGCCCGCGGAGTTGCTGGTCAAAACGAGTTTGTTCCCTGAAAGGTCTCCGGCAAACTCAGTGGGGCGCGTAGAGGTGTCGTTGAACCACCACGCGGTGTATTTTCCCGATTGCTTGTCGTAGGAGATGAAATGGCGCGTGTCGGTAGGCTTGCGTCCGGGCATTGTGGTCGAAAGCATCTCGTAGAGGTATTTGCCGGCAATCCCGATCTCGATTCGGTCGGTGGCATCGCCGACCATCGCGGGCCCGCCTCCGGTATCAAAGTTCTGCTTGCCCGCCCAATCGCCCTTCATGAACGAAAGGCTGCTTAAGCTGTCGGGAGACTCTGGGGTTTGTTGTTGGCCATACGACATCACAGCGGCACAAACGAGCAGGAAGCAAACGATAATTTTCATCGACCTCTCCTGTCGAACAGACGATATCAGGCCCGAACGATCTGCGAGTTTCGCTCACTCACCGAGCACCCGCCGGAAGATCGCGTCCACATTTCCCAGCTGTCGCGTGTAGTCAAACGTCTTGTCTAACCTTTCAGACGAGAGAAGCGCGGTGACGGCGGGATCGCGCGCAACCTCCTCACGAAAGTTCAGATCCTCTTTCCACGCGCGCATGGCATGCAACTGCACCAGGCGATACGCCTCTTCGCGTAACATGCCGGCTTCGGCCAGATCGAGCAGTAACTGACCGCTGAAGATCAGGCCTCCCGTGCTCTCGAGATTTTTTTTCATTCTTTCCGGATAAACGAGGAGGCGATCCACGAGATCGGTTGTTTTCGCCAGCAGGTAATCGATCAGGACGGTCGAATCGGGAAAGATCACGCGCTCGACCGAGGAATGCGAAATGTCGCGCTCGTGCCACAGAGGAACGTTCTCAAGCGCCGCCTGGGCATTACCGCGCAGCACCCGCGCCAGGCCGCTGATCTGCTCGCTGGTGATGGGGTTCTTCTTGTGCGGCATGGCCGAAGAGCCCTTCTGCTTTTCGCTGAAATATTCTTGCGCTTCGCGCACCTCGGTGCGCTGGAGGTGGCGTATTTCGACGGCGATTTTGTCCAGCGTACTGCCGATCAGAGCCAGTGTTGAGATATACGCGGCATGGCGATCGCGCTGAATCACCTGCGTGGCCACGGGCGCGGGTCTGAGCCCGAGCCGCGCGCATATTTTCTCCTCGTGCTCCGGGCTCAGGTGGCCGAAGGTCCCGACGGCCCCGGATAATTTGCCCACGCGCATGTCTTCGGCGGCCGCACCGAAACGGGCCAGGTTGCGCTGCATCTCTGCGTACCAGTTGAGCAGCTTCAGTCCAAAGGTAGTTGGTTCGGCGTGGATGCCGTGCGTTCGGCCGATGGTGGGGGTGTGCTTGAACTCGACGGCCCGGCGCTTGAGCACTTCCAGCAGCCCGCCCAGACCTTTGCGAATAAGGTCCGAGGCCTCTTTTACCTGCAGAGCCTGGGCCGTGTCGACCACATCGTTCGAAGTCAGGCCATAGTGCAGCCATCGGGACTCGGCGTCCAGTCCCTGGGCTTTGAGGCTTTCGGCCACAGCGGTAGTGAACGCAATAACGTCGTGCTTCACCTCCGCCTCGATCTCCTGGATGCGTTCGACAGAGAAGCTGGCCTTCTTCTCGATGGCTTCAGCGGCCGCGGTGGGGATCACGCCCTCTTCGGCAAGTACCGCGCTCGCGGCCGACTCCACCTCGAGCCAGCAGCGATATTTGTTCTCTTCGGTCCAGATACGGCCCATCGCGGGCCGGGTATAGCGGTCGATCAAAGGATTGCTCCTGCGCCTGGCGAAAAGCCGATTCACGCCAACTCTTGATTGTACGAGGACAGGGAACGTGTGTTCGATTTTCCCAGACCTGTTCCGCCGCGCGGACGGGAGCTGGACGCCCCCAATTGAGGAAGCTCCACGCGTTTAATTGCGGGGAATGCGAAGGCGCTGGAACAACTCGTCGTACAGCAGCCCGCGGCCCGGCCGGTAAGGCTGGAACCATTCGCCGTCGATGACAAGCTGCGGAATGGCGCACTTGCCCACATGGCGAATGACTTCGGCCGACGCAGCCGGATCGGCATCGATGTTGATCTCGGTATAGGCGACTCCATGCGAGTCCATGAACTGCTTGGCCGCACGGCAATCCCGGCACCAGCCAGCGGTGTAAACCTGAACTTTCATATATACACAATTTTAATTCGATGCGGCTGTTACGATCTGTGACGTATGACTTCCGGCGAAATCAAAGCCCTGCTCAACCTCGCTCCGCACCCTGTCGAAGGCGGATTCTTTCGCCGCACCTATACATCTCCGGGAAAAGTCGAGTTGCCTCGAGGATCGCGGGCGCAAGGGACGGCGATCTACTACCTGCTGGAGGCAGGCGGGTTCTCGGAAATGCACGTTCTGGAGTCCGACGAAGTCTTCCACTTTTATCTCGGCGACCCGGTGGAAATGCTGCAGCTTTACCCTGACGGCGGCTCCGCCGTTTTGACTCTTGGACCAGATTTGGCGGCAGGGCAGCAGGTGCAGGTGGTCGTTCCGGCAGGTGTGTGGCAGGGCACCCGCCTTCTTGGCGATGGCAAGGTGGCCTTGCTGGGCTGCACGGTGACGCCCGGTTTCGATTTCGCCGACTACAGGAATGGGGGGTATGCGGAGCTGGCCGCCAGGTGGCCGGCGCAAGGAGAGCGAATTCGCACGCTGACGCGACGCTAGGAAGAGCGCCGATCGCGAAAGAAGCCACGCAGCAGCTCACCTGATTCATCGGCGAGGATGCCTTCCTCCACCAGCATCTGGTGGTTGAGCCGGGGGTGATTGAGCACCGAGAGGACAGAGCCTGCCGCGCCTGCTTTGGGATCGGCCGCGGCATAAACCAGGCGATCAATGCGCGCGTGGATCATGGCTCCCGCGCACATGGCGCAGGGCTCGAGGGTGACGTAGAGAGTGCAGCCGTTGAGCCGGTAATTGCCGAGAGCGGCGGCGGCTTCGCGCAGAGCGACGATCTCGGCATGGGCGGTAGGATCGTTGTCCCGCAGCACTCGATTCTGACCCCGCCCAATGAACTGGCCGTTGTGGACCGCGATCGCGCCGATGGGCACCTCATCAGCCTCCGCAGCTTTGCGGGCCTCGGCCAGTGCGGCTTCCATTGCTTCACGATCGGAGATCATCACTGCGATGGTAACGCGGCAGGCAGAGTTCTCGCGGGGTTGGCGTTGTCGTCGCGGCAGGATCGGCGGGCTGGGCTCGGGCTGGGCTCAGACTCTCCCTGCGGGCTGCTGTTGGGTCATGCAGTGCAGCGCGCCCAGACCCCAGATAAGGTCCACCGAGTGGATGCCAATGATTTCGCGGTCGGGGAAAACTTCGGCGAGAATGTTGAGCGCGATACGGTCCTTGGGGTCATGGAATGTGGGCACAAGAACCAGTCCGTTGGCCACATAGAAGTTGGCGTAACTCGCCGGTAGCCGCTGGCCGCGGAACACCACCGGGCGGGGCAGCGGAAGCTCGGCAATGGTGAACTGCTTTCCCTCCCGCGTGCGTGCGGCTTTCAGCCGCTGGAGATTTTCAGCGAGCGGCTCGTGGTTGGGGTCGCTTGTGTCTTGCTCGATGGCGGTAATGATCGTTGCCGGGCCGACGAAGCGGCTGATGTCGTCGATGTGCCCGTGGGTGTCGTCGCCGGCGACGCCGCGACCGAGCCAGATCACCTGGTCGATGCCCAGGAAATCGTGAAAGGCCTGTTCCAGTTGCTCCCGGCTGACACCGGGATTGCGCTGCTGGATCTCGCTCAACAGGCATTCCTCGGTGGTGAGCAGAATTCCGTCCCCATTGGTGTCGATGGAACCGCCTTCGAGGACCAGCCGCCTCGTCGATCCGTCCGCCAGAGTTATGGCCGGTTGCCATTCCTCGAGGCCCAGCAACTC
>DASXGD010000082.1:0-11211 GCA_036489245.1 Occallatibacter sp.
GTTTCTGGCCAAGTAACTCTACCCAAAGTACTTTCCGATCACATGGTCTTGGAGAGAGACCTGCCGGTCCACGTCTGGGGAAGAGCTGCGCCGGGACAATCAGTGAGCATAACTTTCCGCGACGAGACCCGGACGGTCACCACAGGCCGGCTCGGGCGATGGAGCGTCTATCTTAAGCCAGGATCGGCCGGCGGCCCGTTCGAGATGACGGTGAAGGGAATCCCGCCTGACGGGACCGAAGGCTCTGGAACTGCATCGACAACCGTGATTCACGACATCCTGGTGGGCGATGTATGGGTGGCTTCGGGCCAGTCGAACATGGAGTTTCCCATGAGCCGCGCCGCAACTGCCGCGGCCGACCTGCCGCACGCCGGCAATCCCCGGATCCGTCTCCTGATGGTGAAAAAACGCGCCTCCGACTATCCCCAGGACGACCCTGAAACGGACGGCTGGGCGATTTCGTCACCCGACTCCGCAAAGGATTTCTCCGCCGTCGCCTGGTACTTTGCTCGCGAGATCGAGCAGCGGGAGCACGTGCCGGTGGGCGTAATCGATTCGACCTGGGGCGGAACGGTGGCTGAGTCGTGGGTGCGGCTCACGGCCCTCGGCGAACACGCCGCGCTGAATCCGCTGTTTGCTTCACGGGGCAAGATGCTCGACAAGGCGCCCGACAGTGAGTTCCAGATCAAGGAAGAACAGCGCCAGCGTGACGAAGCCAAGGCGCAAGGCAAGCCGGCTCCCGATTTTCCATGGCATCCGCCTTTGGCCAGCTGGGGGCCAGGCCTGCTCTACAACGGCATGATTGCGCCGTTAACGCCTCTCCCCATTCGAGGGGCCATCTGGTACCAGGGCGAAAGCAACAGCGCGCTGGAGCGCTTTCCTCTCTACAACCGCATCATGCGCACCCTGATTGAAGACTGGCGGCAACAGTGGGGCGTGGGAGCATTTCCGTTCCTCTACGTGCAGATTTCGAACTTCAAGTCGAGCCCCCGGGAGGACTGGGCCAGCCTCCGCCAGCAACAGGTCGAGACCCTCGGGCTGAACAATACCGCTATGGCCGTCACCATCGACATCGGCAACCCGGACGATGTGCACCCCACCGACAAAATCGACGTGGGACACCGGCTTGCGCTGGCCGCGCGCCATCTCAGCTATGGCGAACCGGTTGAGTATTGGGGGCCCATGTTCCGCCAGGCCACGGCTGAAGGAACGGCGATTCGCGCGTGGTTCGATCACGCTCAGGGACTGATGGCGAAGGGCGGGGAAGCGACGGGCTTCGAAGTTGCGGGCGCGGATGAAAAATTCTTCCCGGCCACGGCCCGGATCGAAGGCGACACTATTGTTGCCTCAAGCCCCGACGTATCCGCTCCGGCTTTCGTGCGTTACGGCTGGGCCAATAGCCCGCAGTGCAATCTTTTCAATGGGGAGGGCCTGCCCGCATCGCCGTTCACATCGGTCCAATAGTTAGCGACACGGCTTAACAATAAGCGCCGCTTGAACAAAGTTGCGATTGCGAACTCAGCGGGCGGGCAACGCGCTGCCGCTCATGTTGTAGGCCGCCGCCGGCGGCCTGAGCTGGCGAAGGGCCAATCCCAGCATGCAGAGGGCGCTAAAGGCAAAATAAGCGCCCAGCCAATAAAACGTCTCGCCCGACGGGCTCGGTTCCAACCTGATCCATCCAAGGGCGAAACCCAAAAACACCCCCGCGAAACCAATTGAAACCACTCCGGCCCCCGCCAGCATCCATTCGCGTACGGGAAGTCCCCGCAGGGCTCGCGCCATCGCCAGTTGGTGCACCGCGATACTCGCTGCCATGAGGGCAATCAGGAGCGCGATGGTGCGAAAGGCGACCGCCCTGGTAGCTCCGAGACTGATCAACAGGCCGAGAGCGATACAGGCAAGACCGTTCAGCAATAGAAACCATGATCTGGCCTGGCTTGAATTCCAAATGGCGGCTGCGATCGTACAAGCGCCGGCGGTAAGAGCCACACTGCCGATGAGCGGAACCATGCCCCGGGGGGTTACAAACGATCGCAGAATCGGCAATCCATTCGGGCTCAGCCAGAAGAGAATGACGAAGGAAAAGATCGCGTAGAGAACACTGCACAAAGCCAGCAGCCACGAATTCCTGATCAAAGCCTGCTTCACGTGTCGCCTCCCATCGCGGCTCAGCGTTCGTGCGGGAGAACCACGGCTGGATGATAGCACTGCGACAATGATTCAGGCTCCGCTCTAAGTTTCCGGTCCCCGTGTCCCGGCCTCAGCTTTTTGCCGGAACGATAATGCTGGTCTCCTGGACTTCGATCAGCCCGCATCCGCACCGGGTCTGCAGTTCGCCCAGGATCGCGTCGACTTTTTCGCGGGTATCGATGAACTCGATGCGAATGGGCAGATGGTCGGATAGCTCGAGGACGTGGGCGGAGTGCATGCGGTGGGCGGAGCCGAAACCGGCGACTCCCTTCATGGCCGTGGCGCCCGCAATCCCCTGGCGGAAGAGGAAATCCAGAACCCCGGTGTAGACCGGAACTCCGTGATGTTTGGCCGTATCGCTCAAGTAGACGGTCACTTTTACAGCTTTGCCCGTAGTCAGCATGGGATGTCCTTTCGGGTTTGCCGGGCCGGCGAAGCGCACAGGCAAACATCCGGGCAACGCCGGATTGGAACACCATTGAGGGCGAAAATGCAACCTCGGTCCTTTATGCTTTTGAGAATCGCTGCTGAGAATGGACCTGTGCACTATCGCCTTTACCGTCCCGCTGACTTCGCCCAGTTCTATGCCATCGAGGAGACATGCTTTCAACCGCCGGTTCGCTTTAGCCGCCGCTATCTGCGCCAGATCATCGAGAAAGGCAACAGCGCAACGTGGGTCGCGGACGAGGATGGCAGTGTGGCCGGCTTTTCGGTCGCTGATTTTACCACCGAATTCGATCGCACTTTCGCCTACATCCAGACCATCGAGGTTGCTCCCGCATACCGCAAGCAAGGCATCGGAACGGAACTGCTGCGCCGCATGGAAGACTCCGCCCGGGGCGCCGGGGCAACCGTCATCTGGCTCCATGTGGACGCGGCCAACAACGCGGCCATTCATCTCTATCAAGCGCACGGCTATCGGCACCAGGGCCGCCAGGAGCACTACTACGACCGCGGCCGCGCCGCGGATGTCTATATGAAACCCCTGCAACCTGGGCCGTGACGAGGGCGGGGCAGTCTCTTCGATTTCGGGGCGAGTAGAATTAGTACAGCCCCCATGTCATTAAGCAACCCGAATCTGCCCAAGTCCTTTCTGGCATTGCGAACCTATTCGGCGAACGCCTTCCTGCACGATCTGCTGGCAGGCATCACTGTAGGGCTCGTCGCCTTGCCGCTGGCCATGGCTTTCGGCATCGCGTCCGGAGTCACTCCCCAGGCCGGCCTGTACACGGCGGTGGTCGCGGGTTTCCTGATTTCTGCACTGGGCGGGTCGCGCACCCAGATCGGCGGCCCCACCGGCGCCTTCGTCGTGATCGTGGCCGGAATCGTGGCGCGCTTCGGGATGAGCGGACTGGCCCTGGTCACGCTGATGGCCGGGATTGTCCTCGTCGGCATGGGCCTGACAGGCCTGGGATCGGCTGTGCGCTTTATTCCCCGCGGAGTGATCATCGGATTCACCAACGGCATTGCCATCCTGATTGCGTCGACGCAGATCAAGGATTTCTTCGGCCTGCGCACGGGCCCCGTGCCGAGCGAGTTTCTGCCGCGCATGCGGCTGCTTGCACTGCACTTCGAAAGCGTGAATGGCGCCGCACTTGGACTCGGGCTGCTGAGCCTGGCGATATTGTTGTTGCTTCCCCGGCTCACGAAGCGCGTCCCGGCGTCGATTGTGGCGGTGGTGATCTGTACGGTTGCGGTGGCCGTGTTTCATCTGCCGGTTGAGACGATCGGATCCAAATTCGGCGGCATTCCCGGCGGACTGCCGCCCTTCGCCATCCCGGACTTTCATTCCGAACACATTCTTCCCCTGATTCCATCTGCATTCACCGTGGCCATGCTGGCGGCTCTCGAAAGCATGCTTTCCGCTGTGGTTGCCGACGGTATGACGGGCGATCGACATAACCCCAATGTCGAGCTCGTCGCGCAAGGCATCGCCAATATCGCCTCTCCCGTCTTCGGCGGCATTCCCGCCACCGGCGCCATCGCACGTACAGCCACCAATGTCCGCGCGGGCGCGCGAACTCCCGTCTCGGGCATGGTGCACGCGCTCACACTCCTCGCAATTCTGCTGGTCGCCGCGCCTCTGGCCGGCTACATTCCCCTGGCTACGCTGGCCGCGGTGCTGTTTGTGGTGGCGTACAACATGGGAGAGTGGCACGAGATCGGCGCCGTCTTTCAGTTGGACTTTGCCGCGATCTCGGTCTGGCTCATCACTTTCGGCCTCACCGTGTTTGCCGATCTTACGGTGGCCGTTGCCGTGGGCCTGACCCTGGCCGCCTTGCTCTACATCTACCGTGTTGCCGAGACCACCACGGTCGCGCCCGTGGGCGATGACTATATTCGTGACGGGCTGCCCCACGTGTTGCAGGGGCGCATCATTCCTCCCTACGTCACGTTGCTGCGCATCCATGGGCCATTCCTCTTCGGGACAACCGAAAAGCTTGTAGAAGCGACGGCCAACCTCGAAGCCTTTGCTCCGATTGTGATTCTGCGCCTGCGCAACATGACCGCCATCGACGCTACGGGGATTCACGCCATCGAGAGTTTTGCCAAGCGGCTCCGCGCGTCAGGCAGGACCCTGCTTCTGTGCGGCGCCATGCAGCAGCCTTCAAGGCTTCTGCTGCAGCCCCGCTTTCTCGACCACGTTGGCAGGGAAAACATCATGCCCAATATCCAGGCCGCGCTGGACCGCGCCCGCGAACTGCAAGACGACGAGACTCCTGCCTTCGCCAGTTGAGCGAATCGGCTCGCGCACACTCATTCGGGCGGAGTCCGCCACGGCAGATGGAGCTGATCGCGCTTATTTCGCCAAAGCCTGCTTGTCCTCGGCCTGCGTCCGCGTAATAAACGCGGCCACGCGATCGTGGAGTTGCTTCAGGCTCTCGTCGCGCACGTACACCATGTGCCCCGACTCGTACCAGTCAAATTCAATGTTCTTGGCCAGCGACTGCGGAATGGGCAGGTGCTTCTCCTCGTATTGCGCGGTGAAGAACGGCGTCGCCAGGTCATAGTAGCCGCCGTTCACCATCACCTTGAGGCGCGGGTTGGTCTTCATCGCCTCGGCCAGATCGCCGGCCACGTTCAGGCTGATGGGATTGCCCTTGTGCACCAGGTCCCATTGGAAACTGCCGAACAGCGCCTGGGGCAGATACGTCTGGCCCTCGCCGTACTTCAGGTCCTTGCGCACATAATCGTTGAAGAGGGAAACGTAGGCTGAAGAAATGGCCGAGCTCTGCGGATCATAATCGGCGGCCTGGCTGAGCGGATCCATATGCGGTCCCGAGTAGCGCGTATCCAGCCGTCCTGTCGTCAGGTTCTGGTCATCCAGCAGCATCTTCTCAAACTCGCCACCGTTGACGCGCAAGTTGGCTTTGACCAGGTACGCGACGGGCAGACCGATGTATCCATGCAGCTTTTCCGCAACGGACTGCCTCTCCTCGTCGGTGATGTCGGTGCCCAGCGCCAGCGCGTGCGCGTACGGTCCGGTGGCGAAATCTTCTACCTCTTTGAGAAATGGCTCCAGCGCCGGCGGTTGCGGAGAAACTTTTTTGTGGTACCAGGCGGTGGCTGCGAAGGTGGGCAGCGCCAGTTCGTAGGGCAGGTCGACGCCGGGGTTGGAATTGGCCGCGTCGATATCGGTGGTGAAGTTGAAGATCTGCGAAAGCAGAATCACTCCGTTGATGTCGATACTCTTGTTGTTTTCGAGAATGTCCGCCAGCACCGCCGAGCGGGTCGTGCCATAGCTTTCGCCGAAAATATACTTCGGTGAATTCCACCGGTTGTACTTGGTGACAAAGCGCTGAATGAAGCGCCCAAACGCGTTGGCATCCTCGTCCACGCCCCAGAATGCCTTCTCCGCATCCTTGCCCATCAGCCGCCCAAAACCTGTGCCCGGCATGTCGATGAACACCAGGTCACTCACATCGAGCAGCGAATTCGTATTGTCCACCAGCCGGTATGGCGCCGCCGGCACGTGCTGGTCGCCGGTGGTGACAACATGCTTGGGGCCGAGCGAACCCATGTGCAGCCATACCGTGGAACTCCCCGGGCCTCCGTTGTAGAAAAACGTGACCGGGCGGTCATCGGGCTTCGCGTCCTTTTTGAAATAAGCCACGTACGACATTCTTGCCGTCGGCGACGCATCTTTCGGCTCCTTGGGCTCGGAGTTCGCAAGCTGGCTTCCGGGCAGGGGTTTCCCGTCAGGACCCAGTTGCGCATCCTGCGCATCGGTGGCGCCCACCGTCAGCGTCCCCACTACGGCGTTGTAGGCGATGCCATTGACGCTGCCCGGTGTCGTTACCTCGGTGGGCGCCGCCTTTTCTGAAGTCTTGTCTGACTTGGGGGCGGGCTTTTCTTCGTCATCGGGGCGAATGGCCGCAGCCGGCAGGAGCGACGAAGCGGCCAGCAACGCGGCAAATACACGAGCGGAAGCATGCATCCGGAAACTCCTCAAATTCAATCGGTGTGGAAACAGGGAAGGGAACCAACCATCCAGTATAGTGGGCGCGGTCAGCGCGCGCGATGCTAACCCACGCAATTCGTCACAGGAACCTCGGGTTCCAGCACAATCGCCAGGCCGCGTCCCCGCTTCCCTGGTCTTACTTCTCAAACGGCTGCTTGTCCGTGATCCGCGGACGGTTCTCTGCCTGCAGTTCTTTCGCCACCTGCTCCACTTCGCGAAACACGCGCAGCAGGTTGCCGCCCAGGATCTTGCGGCAGTCCTCGGCGGAGTAACCGCGTTCCATCAGGGCCGCCGTGATCTTGGGCAGATCAGCCACGGAGTCGATCCCCTCCGGCAACTGCCCGTCGACGCCGTCGAAATCCGATCCCAGGCCCACATGGTCCACGCCGGCCACCTTGGCGATGTGATCGATATGATCGATAAGCGCTGACAACGGCGGCCGCGGAATGCGGTCCGCAAACTGCCTCTCCACCTTCGAGATCTCCTCGTAGGTGGTTTCTTTGCCTTCCGCCTTATCCTTGTCTTTCAGCGCCTGCACGGCCTTATCCACTTCGGGCTTCTGCGCCTTCGACGCGTCATAGTAGGCCTGGGAGATAAACGCGGAATAGAAGTTCACCTGCACTACGCCGCCCTTCGATCCCGGCCCGCCGGAATTCGCCACGGCCCGCAGCATGTCGTCGGTCATATTTCGCGGCGCATTGCACAGCGCGCGCGCCGAAGAGTGCGATGCAATCACGGGCGCCCGCGTAATCACCAGGGTGCGAAAGAAGGTCTTGTCGGACACGTGCGAGATATCCACCATCATGCCCAGCCGGTTCATCTCGTACACCACGTCTTTGCCGAACTCCGTCAGCCCTTCCTTGGTGTGGGGCACCGAAGTGTCGTCGATGTCGCCCGAACTGTCGGCCCAGCTTGTCGAATTCGACCAGGTCAGCGTCATGTAGCGCACGCCCAGCGCGTAGTACTGGCGCAGCAGGGCCAGCGAGTCCTCGATGGAGTGGCCGCCTTCGATGCCCATCAGCGCAGCCAGCTTGTGCTGCCGGTGCGCGAACTCGATCCCTTCCGGCGTGGCCACAAACATCATCTGGTCCGGATGCTTCGCCGCCTGTTGCTTTACCGCATCGATCAACACCAGCGTGCGCTTGGCGTACTGTCCCTTGTAGAGCTTGGGCTCTACCCAGATGGAGAAGAACTCCGCGCCCAGGTTTCCTTTGCGTGCCGACTCCAGGTTGAGGTTGCCCCCTTTGAGGGGATCGCCGAGATCGTAGTTCTCATCGACAAAGCGTTGCGGCGTGTCGGCGTGAGTATCGATCACGAGAGAGGAGCGCTGCACGGCTTCGGACGTCAGTTTTTTACTCATCGAGGGGGAAGGCTGGGGTTGGGGAACCTGGGCTGAGGTCTCGCCGCATGTGATGATCGAAGCGGCAATGAGCAGCAAGGCAATTCGAACGCAATTCCTCATAGGCTTGGCGTCAGTATAGACGGCTCGAGCCATCACTCGAGCGCAACATCGACTCGGATTCGCGAGGAAACAACCGCGGCATACGTACCGGTCTGGAAGAAAATCTGGTGATGTGTAATGTTCTCCCGAGTGAAACTAAGACTGGCCAAATGGTGGCAGGGTGTTCGGCAATTCATCGAACTTGTCCGATGGGCCATTTTTCGTAAGGACTAGTGAAAATACCATTTTCAACTAGCCCACAATATAACGTGCCTCAAGTGCGATGATTGGGAAGGATCCGAACCGCGATCTTCCTCAGCGTTAACATACCCACCCCTTAGGAAGCGCCACCAGGTTAGGACATGGTGGCGTATTTGTATACGACTCGGGTCCAGCGGGACCGGGACTGAAGAATCTTGCCAGCAAAGGCGCTCCTCCACAATCTCCCCGCTGAATTTCACAAACAATATCGTTATAGTTACGTATGGGGTCATTTCGTCATATTTCATCGCGCCCATCGTGTACATCCTCCCCGACGAGGGCAGTGAATGGTCTCCCCGTGCATCGTCCCCGCTATCTGGACGAGACACTGCTGGATTCCCGATTCGATTCCGACAGCTGCGGCGTCGGGTTTGTTGCGCAGCTTTCGGCTCAGCCAACGCACGCTATTCTCCAGCACGCACTCACGGCCCTGGCGCGGCTTGCACACCGCGGCGCGGTTGCGGCAGACGGCAAGTCCAGCGACGGCGTCGGTGTCACCACCGCGATTCCCCGCGGCTGGCTCCTGAGAGAAACTCGCATCGGCCTCGCCTCGGACGATCCACTCGGTGTGGGCGTGATCTTCCTGCCCGAGGAAGACACGGAGCCGCGGGCGCAGATTGAATCCGCCCTCGCCGATCAAAACCTCGAAGTTATTAAGTGGCGAGCTGTTCCGGTGCGGCCCGAGGTCCTGGGTGAGATCGCCAACTCCTCGCGTCCCGCGATCTGGCAGGTCTTGATCACCGCCGAGGACGAGCGCGATTTCGACCGGCGCCTTTACCTCGCCCGCAAGCAGTTCGAGCGCTCCCAGTCGCCGGGATACGTGGTCAGCATCTCGTCCACGACCATCATCTACAAGGCCCTGTGCGCGGGGCGCCTGCTGGCCGATTTCTATCCCGACCTTGCCGACCCCGCATTCAAGACGCCTTTCGCGCTTTTTCACCAGCGCTACGCGACCAACGTGCTCCCATCGTGGAGCCGGGCGCAGCCCTTTCGCACCCTGGCCCACAACGGCGAGATCAACACCATCTGGGGCAATCGCGCGCGCATGGAAGCCCGCGCCGCCACGCTTCCCCTCGACCTCTATCCGGTGTTGAGCGAAGGCGGATCCGATTCCACGTCGCTGGACGAAATTGTCGAGCTCCTGGCCAACAACGGCCGCACCGTGGGCGAGGCGGTGCGCATGCTCGTTCCCCCCGCCAACCCCGGAAACACCTCGGCCTTCCTGCAATACAGCGGCGACTGCATGGAGCCATGGGACGGGCCCGCGGCCCTGGCCTTTACCGACGGCCACCAGGTTGGCGCGATCCTGGATCGCAACGGCCTCCGCCCCTGCCGCTTTGCAGTGAACGACGAAGGGCTGGTTGTTGCCGGGTCCGAGGCTGGCCTGGTGGACATGAATCCCGAACAAATCATTCACAGCGGCCGCCTCGGCCCCGGGCAGATGATTGTGGCCGACCTCGACTTCCATCGCTTCTTCGAGAATGACGAGATTCTTCGCATCTTTGATCAAAAGCGCCATTACCAGGATCTGATCCAGTTCGACGTTCCTCTCGAAGACTCTCCCGACGCTCTGCCTCCGCTGGGCATTGCCGAGCTGAATCGCCTTCAGCACCGCTTTGGTTTCACCCGTGAAGACGTGCGCATGATCCTGGCCCCCATGGCCGCGGAAGGGAAAGACGCGGTCTGGTCGATGGGCGACGACACCGCCATTGCGCCCCTGGCCCGCGCGCCCCGTCCGCTTTACGCGTTTTTCCGCCAGCGTTTCGCGCAGGTAACCAATCCGCCGATCGATCCGCTGCGCGAAGCTGTAGTCTTGAAAATGCACACCCGCCTCGGCCCCTGGCCGCACATCTTTGAGTTGCGCGGCCGCCTGCCGGGCCTCTCGCTGCGTTCGCCTCTGATCACCCTGGCCCAGATGCATGCCCTCAAACACGGAGAACACGCGCAGGCGGCCACCATGCCCCACGCGCTGTTGAACTGTGTCTACTCGCCCGACATGGCTCTCGAAGTGGCGGTTGATATCCTCGCGAGCCGTGCTGTCGAACTGGTGGCCAACGGCGCTTCGCTACTGCTGCTGACCGATCGCGGCGCCTCGCCCGACACGCTTCCGGTTCCCATGGCCATGGCAACCGGTGTCGTGCACAATGCTCTGACCAAGGCCGGCGTGCGGGCCGAGGTTGGTCTCGCCGTTGACGCGGGCGACTGCCGCGAGATTCATCATGTCGCTGTATTGCTCGGCATGGGCGCGGGCGCTGTTTGTCCCTGGCTGGCTCTTGAAACCGCGCGCGACCTGCAATCCGAGCGGGGCGAAGAAAACCTGCTCCGCGCTCTCGAACTCGGACTCGCCAAGGTCATGTCCAAGATGGGCATCAGCGTCGTGGATAGCTACCGCAGCGCCCATCTGTTTGACGCCATCGGCCTTTCCCAGGCCGTGGTCGACAAGTGTTTCCCCGGAGTTCCGGCGCCGATCGGAGGACACGGTTTTGAGCAGATCGACGCCCAACTGCGCCTGCTGTGGGCTGCCGACCCGGCTCCCGACGAGCCCGCGGAAGGCGTCGGCGCTCTAGTATCGGCCACCCAGGTTCGCGATCTGCCGGACTATGGCTTCGTGCGTTTCCGCAAGGCCGATGAAGCCGAGTCGCACGGCTGGCAGCCTCAGACCGTGCGCGCCTTGCAGACTGTGGTCGGCTCGACCAAACAGGGAGCCGCTCTGGCTCTCGCGCCCTTTGCCAGCTTCGCGGCTCAGACCGTCGATTCCACTCCCACGCATCTTCGCGACCTGCTGGAGATTCGCCCCTCTGGTCCCGAACTTGCCCTCGACGAGGTGGAACCCGGAGAAGCCATCAATCATCGCTTT
>DASXGD010000151.1:0-3789 GCA_036489245.1 Occallatibacter sp.
CGCACGCACCAGGGCAGCTTGTGCAGGCGCATTGGGTTCAGCGGACCGGCCAGCAACTCACCGCTGTTGCGATCACGGCCAGAATGCTCATGAAGGTTAAGAACAGGTAAAAGGCCAAATCGACGCCCGACAACGTGCTGAGGTATTCGATCATGGTGGCCTCCGTCAGTGACGGAGCAATTCGGCCGCTAAGCAACGGCGACGACCGGGAGGAGAAATGCGAGGAAGTGTTAGGCCGAAGAGGTCGGGACCTCGACGTGCAATATCTTCTGGATCATATCTTTGTTTATCGCTGAAACCAAAATCTGGCCTACAAGTCCAGCGATGTCTAAATCTCGCGACATTGCTTCAAGGGCCAGCACGCCGGTTGCGTCCGAAGGGAGCGGAATATCAGTTGTTCGCTCGTCGCCTCGGCATCGCATGGTTATCGCGAACTCGGCCGAAGGCGCGACGCGGGCTGCCGGCTGCGATCCTTCCTTCTGCTCTCGCACGTGCGCAATGCCGTTCACGCCCAGAGTAGGAATAGTCCTTCCCCTGACATCGGCCGTGTGGCGCCCTGAGCCGTTGGGCAAAATAAATCGTCGCAAGCTAATGCCTAACCTTGAGCATGTGACTTGCAGGGATCCTACAGTCACGCCAACTCGATTAGCAATCTCGTCGCGGCGGATCCCTGCCGCCACAAGCCCTTTAATTTGCTCAATAACTTGCGGGGTAAATTTCACGCGTCTACCCCTAAGGGTAGGGCTGCCATTCGTCATCGTCATGGCTGAGTCGCCCCCTGGTGCTCTCATCGATTTTCTCTTACCCGGCGGGTGATCTCGCGACACACTGATGCTTAAGCGCGCGAGCCGATCGACCTGCGCCCGCATGATCATATGCGGCTCTAAACGAGACCATTGAGGAGCCAACGAAGCCCGCATCGCACCAGGCCGGGAAGCAGCGTGCGAGGCCACTTGCCAACAAGATTTTCCGCCTTGATCGGAATGGGTTAATCCTGCTCGTCGACTCCTCGATGACTAAAATCACACAATCTCAGCCGAGCAATTCGGTCAATTCGAATTTTTTAGACGAAACTAAGAATTTTTTAGACGAAACTAAGCGGGCGCAGGTCGATCGGCTCGCGCTTAAGCATCAGTGTATCCCGAGATCATGAGCCGAGTGAGGCTATTCCCGCCGCCAACTCTTCGCGAATGCCGCCATCGCCGCCTCGCGCGTCGGCTCGTAGCCGTTAAGGGCGCGGATGCCGCGACTCAAACGCAGATGCGGTCCGCCCGGTGGCGTGCCGAGCGGCCTTCGCCTTTTCTCCTATGGAGGATGGAAGGCCGGGGGCGACCTTTCACCCACCCGGCCACGCGTGGTTGGCACCCAAAAACCCGCTTTAACTATTCGGTCGGATCGGATCGCGGGAGCGGTGAGGATTACACATCGTCGCACGCCGCAGCCCGCGCCGGGCCGCCGCGCCCAGCATTCCCAGCATTTCTCGCAGGCGCCGGCCCCATCGGAGGGTGGCTCGGGCACCTCCGCCGCGAAATATTCGCGCGCGCAGGCGCGATGCCAGGTGTCGCGATGACTTCGATGCTGGATCAGCACCTCAGCACCGCCCCTGCCGCAGAGCGTGCAACAGCAGCGCGTACCGTCGGCGGCACCGATCACTTCAAACGGCACTCGTGTTTTCAAACCTCGATCCGTGCTGCGGCCGGAGGCTGTGTGGCGCACACAGCGGCACGAATGTTATTGTGATCAACCGGCGCAAGGGGAGACCACGATGGCGTTCACTGCCATGCTTTCGGAGCTATACAATGCCTTCCGCCACAGGGTCGGTGGGGATGAAGCGGCCGCCAAGGCAGTCGCCGAGAACCAGCCGTTCAACGGGCTAAAGCGTGGGCTGGACCAACGCTATGAAGCGCTTACTCAAGTCCTGTACCAAGTGGAGGTCCTTAGCCGAGCGACGGACCAACGCCTAGGCGCATTTGGCCAGACGATGGAACAACGGTTCGATGCGTTGAGCCAACGCTTCGATGTACTCAGCCAGCCGTTCGACGAACTCAAGCGTGAGCTGGATCAACGCTTTGATGCCCTTAGTCTGGCGATGGACCAACGGTTCGATGCGCTGAGCCGGCGTTTCGACGGGCTGAACCAACCGTTCGTCGAGCTTAGCCGTGCGCTGCAACAACGCACTGACGCTCTGAACCATTCAGTGAACCAACGCTTGGACGTTCTGAGCCGAGCAATGGACGAACGTTTTGCATTTGGCCAAACGATGGATCAGCGCTTTGACGCATTTGGCCATCGGCTCGACGCGATGGGCCGTACGATTGACGAACGGTTCGGGACGGAGGCTCAACGTTTTAATGGGATGGATGTCCAGCTTGCCCGATTGGAGACGAATGTTGCGCGAATGTGGTTGGAGCAGCAGGCTGAAGTCGCCAAGGCGCCGACGAAGTTCCATTATCTGGAGTGGACCTTGGGCATCTTACTCGGACTCATGCTCGGGTTCGGGGCGAAAGTGATCTTTGATTGGGGGGTGCCGACGACACTCTTCCGGGGCCTGTGGCAAAACTGAGGGGCGGCTCCGCTCTAATAGCTGGCCGGGTGAGCACGATGCTCCATTGAAATGGCACAGCACGGGCGACCACGTGGTGATTTTGATCACATGTATTAGCCGGAACTCGATCTGACAGGCGGTGCCTGACTGAGCGATCAGGTTTTGGTGTCCGTTGCCGTTAGGCCGCGATCATTTTCTCCTTCGGCGTCAGGGCGTTTGCACATTCTGCCAGCTATTGGCCAAGCCAGTCCCAGGTCGTCCCTGTAGTCGCTCCAGTTCAGCCCGTTCTTCTGCAATCCGCTTGTGCAGGTACTGGCGTTCGAGCTCGGTAAGCTCCGTAGCGAGCAGCGTGACACAGCGTTGAATATTCCGCCGATGGCTCAGAATTTTCGCAGTCCCGAAATCAATCATCGTCACCTCGTCGAGATGGTGTGCAGATCAGCAGAGACGGAGAGCCGCGCACCCCGCCACCAGGCTCATGGACCTGGGGCGGGGGCTCGACCCCTACACAGCTCCCCCATAGCAGTGGTGGGAGAGGAAGCCCTACCTTAGTGCCCGACCTGAACCGTGCAATTAACAACGCGGGCCCGCTGAACGTGAAATCGCCGACGCTGAAATGCGCGAACCCCGCCAAGCTGGGGGCGCTTGGCGGGGCTCGTCCGATGACCCTTGGCCTTAAAGGGAAGCGTGAACGAAAGCACTTGGTTTGGCCGCGAGTCAGCGCAACTCTACGCCACCTCTTCTCTCGCGAGCAATTAACAACAAGCTGCGATCCAAATTTAATGAAGTGGATTTCGAACTTAATTAAGTAGGCTCGGTGGCGGGCCGGCGCGCCGGGCGGTTCAATGGGGCTCAGGTCTGTCAGTGTGGAATTCTGAAACCACACAGCTCAGCAATCAGAGGCTACTTGAGCGGCTCGAAGCCGAGAATGCACTGCTTCGACGCAGTATGGCGGAGTCTCATGCTCCAGATTCAAGCATTGCGCGATTGTGAATTGGGTCTAGTCGCCTGATTCAGTCAGATTGCAGGGTATAGATGCTTAAAGGCACCTCGAACAATAGCTGGTTTTGGCGATTCTGCCTTAGCTGAGCGAACGAGTGCGGGGGCTCGTGCCCAGGTGAGCCCCCGATCGGGGGCCGTTTTGATGCCTGGCTGGCGACCACGCGCTCCGTTGCAGGATGCCGCACGGACTCCACCCGTGAGCGCACTCAGGCCGGCACAGCCGCCAGCCGCTCGAGCTGAAC
>DASXGD010000155.1:0-3369 GCA_036489245.1 Occallatibacter sp.
GGGCGCAGGTTAATGGGGGCGCCGATGGAATCGATTTCCTGCTGTACGCCGGCCATCTCTGGCGGGCTTTCGGGAGCGGGGGGCGGCGCCTGGGCTTCGCGGGCACGGATTTTTGCGATCTCCTGCTGGGCGGCATCATTGGAGGGATCGATCTCCAGCGCATGAAGGAACTCCCCGAGGGCGCCCTGGTCATCGCCGGCCTGTTCCAGCGTACGGCCTTTGCTGACGTGGAGGGTGGTAGCCGATAGCTGCACGCGAACGAGCGCCGTGCGATAGCGGAGATCCTTGGGCGCCATCTGCGCCGCCTTCTGGTAGTTGTCAAAGGCGACGTCATAGTTCTCGGCGGCCTCGGCGGCCTCTCCGCGCTTGTAGTAGTTGCTGGCTGATTCGGCGGAAAGCGACACGCTGGCAAGGCTCAGGATCGCCATCAGGAGAACGAGCGCAATCCAAAACGGGGAGAAGGCGGATCTGGGGGCGGCCGCAAAACGAGCGCGGTTCATCGTACTCCCTGGCGTCTGGCTGGGCTTGCCGATTGTGTGGAACTTTTGCGGAATGCCTTGGCCGCCCAGGACGCGTTGATTTTTGGCGGTCTTGCTCAACGTACGAAGCCTCATTTTAGCAAAGCCTTATGGAGGACCCTTTGTTAGTAGACAGATGGTATCCCGGCGCAGGTGCATTCCAGGGCAAGGACGGAAAAGAAAGCAAAGTTGGCCAAATGCTACGATGAAGAACTGAGGACGCTTCCCGATGGCCCGCCAAACCAGTCACGTGATCGCACCGGCGGACCGGCCGGGACCGCCTAAAACGGCGCGTCCGCGCGATCCGGTGGCCTCGGGCGAGCGGGACGCGGCATACAACCGCGCCGCCAGCCACAATTATTTCCTGATCGAGAGGTTTGAAGCAGGCGTGGCCCTGCGGGGAACCGAAGTGAAATCGATCCGCGAGGGTAAAGCAAACCTCAAGGATGCCTACGGTCTGATCAAAGACGGCGAGGCATACCTGCTCAACCTGCATATCGGTCCCTATTCGCATGGAAATATAGCCAATCACGACGAAACCCGGACGCGCAAACTGCTGCTGCACCGCGAAGAGGTTCGCAAGCTATTCTCGAAGACGCAGGTGAAGGGTCACACGCTCATCCCCACCCGGCTTTACTTTCGCAAGGGGCGGGTGAAATGCGAAATCGCAGTCGCCAAAGGCAAACAGGACTGGGACAAGCGGGAGACTGAGCGCAGGCGGGAGGCGGATCGCGAGGCGCGGGCAGCGGTGAACGCCAACAAGCATCGCATGGGGCGATAGCGCCGACGGCGCCGGTCAGCTCTGCCGGGTGCCGCCCCCTGCTTTCTGATCCCTATAATTGGCACATGAAGACTGACCTCTCTTTTGCTCCCCTGGCCCAGATTGAAACCGATTTGCTGGCCGTGCTGGCCGCCGATACGCAGACCGCCAAAGGCCCCGATGCGAAGCCGCAGCCGGTGCTGCTTACTTCTGACGAAGCCGTGAAGGCCGCGGCGGCGACCGTGCTGGCGAGCGGCGAATACAAGGCCGGTCCCAACGAAACGCTGCTCCTGCACGCACCGGCCGGCCTCAAGGCCCGGCGGCTGCTGCTGGTGGGCCTGGGAAAACAGGCCAGGACGACGGTCCATGGCGTCCGCAACGCCGCGGGCACCGCGGTCCGGTTTGGGAAGCCGCGCGGAATCCGGGCGCTTGTTCTGGCGCTGCCCGACTCCGGGGAGTTGGCCGGCGCGGCCAGCGTTCGAGGGGCCGTCGAGGGCGCATTCGTGGGCGATTTCGACCCCGACACCTATCGCAGCGACCGCAAGGACCTGAGCGTGCAGTCGTTCACGGTCGCCGCTCCGGCGGGCGCGGATGAGGCCCAAACAAGAGCCGCCTTTGCCGAGGGCGTAATCATCGGCGAGAGCCAGAACTTTACCCGCGCGCTGGTCAACGAGCCGGGCAATGTGCTGACGCCGACCGTGTTCGGGCAGCGGGCCGCGGCGATGGCCGGAGAAGTCGGACTGGGATGTGAAGTGCACTCCACCGAAAAGCTGCACGAGTTGAAGATGGGGGCCTTCTGGAGCGTGTCGCAAGGATCGGCCGAGCCGCCGGCGCTGATCGTGTTGCGCTATGAACCCGAAGGAGTGACGGATGGCTCTGTCCTCGGCCTTGTCGGCAAAGGCATCACGTTCGACACCGGCGGCATCTCCATCAAGCCCTCGGAAAACATGGAGAAAATGAAGTACGACATGGCCGGTGGCGCGGCCATGATCGGCGCCATGCGCGCCATCGCCTTGCTCAAGCCGAAGGTGCGCGTGATCGGCATCGTATGCGCGTCAGAAAATATGCCCGACGGCAAGGCGCAGAAGCCTGGAGATGTGCAGACGGCCATGCCCATCACCCCGGACAAACCGGGCAAAACCATCGAGATCATCAACACCGACGCGGAAGGGCGGCTGGTGCTGGCCGATGGCCTCACCTATGCGCGCCAGCTGGGAGCAACCCACCTGATCGATGCGGCTACGCTGACGGGCGCCATTGGCGTAGCGCTGGGCATGATCAATGCCGGAGCATTTTCCAACGACGATGAAACCTTTGCGAAATTCGATGCGGCCCTGGAGATTTCAGGCGAACGGTTCTGGCGGATGCCGCTGGGCGAAGAGTACGCGGACCTGATCAAGAGCGACATCGCGGACATCAAGAATACCGGCGGACGCTGGGGCGGGGCGATTACGGCGGCGGAGTTCCTGCGCGTCTTTGCCGAAGACACGCCCTGGATTCATCTCGACATCGCGGGCCTGGCGTGGGTGGAAGACGCGCGCCCCTACATCGCGAAGGGGCCCAGCGGGGTGGGCGTGCGATCGATCCTGGAGTGGGTGAGAAAGTTCTGACGACAGCTATTAGCTCTTAGCTTTTAGCTAACAGCTTTTAGCTTCGAGCTAACAGCTAATAGCTTTTTGGGACAGAGGGCGGGGCTGGCGGCTGCTCTTTATACGCCGACGATGTTCCCCTCCGGATCGATGTCGATGTCCATGGCTCGCGGATGGCTGGGCAGGCCGGGCATCAGCATCATGCTTCCGGAAATCGCGACCACAAAGCCGGCGCCGGCCGATAGAGAGGCATCGTTCACCTGCAGAGTCCAGCCTGTGGGTGCGCCCATTACCTTGGGGTTGTCGGTAAGCGAGTATTGGGTCTTGGCAATGCAGACCGGCAGCCGGCCATAGCCCCACGAGGCGTATTGCGCGAGCCTGGCGCGTGCCTTGTCGCTGAAATTCACCCCGTCCGCGCCATAAACCTGGGTGGCCACCTTGACGATCTTGTCTTCAAGCGAATCGTCAAGCGCGTAGGCCGGCCGAAGCTCGGGAGCGGGGT
>DASXGD010000201.1:0-1679 GCA_036489245.1 Occallatibacter sp.
CCGTCGAGACCACGCTTGAACACGCCATGCGCGAGTTCTGGCGGGCCGAGCGTTTCGTCGAGATTCACTCGCCGAAGCTGATGGGCACCTTCAGCGAGTCCGGAGCCGAGGCGTTCAAGGTCAAATACTTCGACGACCGATCTGCGTATCTCGCTCAATCGCCTCAGTTCTACAAGCAGATGGCAATGGCGGCGGGCTTCGAGCGGGTGTTCGAGATCGGCCCCGCGTTCCGAGCCGAACCGTCATTCACCACGCGGCACGAGACGGAATTCACATCCGTCGACATGGAGTTGTCGTGGATCGACTCGCATGAGGATGTCATGCAGATGGAGGAAAGGTGGCTGGCACATTCGCTGGCAGCGGTAGCCGCCGAGCACGGCGCGGACATCAAACGGCTGCTGGGCGTTGAGTTTTCTGCCCCAGCCGTACCATTCCCACGAGTGACCTTCGCGGAAGCACGTTCGATTGTCCAGGAAGCCGGTCTATTGCTCCCGAAAGCCGACGACCTCGGACCAGAAGGCGAGCGCGCCCTGTCCGCGTATGTCGCCGCACAATACGGCCATGAATTCGTCTTCGTGACCGATTACCCGGCATCAGGCCGGGCATTCTACCACATGCGTCATGATGATCGCCCGGACGTGACCAAGGGGTTTGATCTGCTGTGGAAAGGGTTGGAGGTCACGACCGGCGCACAGCGCGAGCACCGATATGACCGACTGATGCAGCAAGCCATCGAACGCGGTTATGCACTGGAGCCGCTACGCAGTTATTTGGAGTTCTTCCGGTACGGTTGCCCGCCCCACGGCGGGGCCGGAATCGGGCTTGGGCGGCTGTTGATGATCATGCTCGGTCGGCAGAGCATCCGCGAGGTCATGTTGGTCAGCCGGACACCAACGCGGCTTCTTCCGTAAACGAGGTGATCACATCTGACCCTCTGATTTCGTAACATATGCAGGAGAGCTTCGCTTCGGAGATTGGGATGGACTCGCAGCATGACCTAACGGCCATGATTGGTGCCGCATCAGACGCAAACCATTCGACGGCCATCCCCGAAATCCCGGTGCTGATAACGGCCTCTGACCTCGAACTACGTCCATTCCAAGAGGGCGATGGCCGCGCATTGTCGGCAGCAGTGGAGGAGTTCAGGACCCAGTGGCGGGTGCGGGTGGCGGTCGTCATCGATCCGCTCGGCGGCGCGGACGCGAGCCAGCATCGGTCTATAAGGCGAACGCCGTCTGAAAAAATTCGACGGACTGTGATCCCGCTCACACCCCCCGACCGTGATTTCGCCGACGATGCCGGGGCGGACGCGTGGGCCAATCGTTGGCTCACCAGTACCGCATGAGGAAGAGGGAAGCTATGAGCCTCAAACCAAGGCAAGCGTCACAGGCGTTGATCAACCCGCAAGGCCAGACGCCCGAGAAGGTGCATGCGATCATGAACCAGATGCTCGGGTTCGCCGGCTGCCACACCTGTGGCCGCCTGATCCGGCTGGTCGTCGAGTTCGGTGATCCTGCGCCGGACGGTGAAAAGACCGGAGCCGTCGCCTTCGGCGAAGTCTGATCTAGCGTGGCGCGCCTCGATCCGGGCGCGGTGGCGGCTCCGTTTCGCGCGGAGCCGCCTGTGCCGGAGCCGATGGGGATCGGTTTCGGCTGCGCGCCGATGCTGCCGGATGCGCT
>DASXGD010000263.1:0-3910 GCA_036489245.1 Occallatibacter sp.
CCCCCGCGGAGACAATTAGCTCGACGCTGCTCGCAGGCTATAATGAGCAGTAGCGCAGCCCGTCGCACAGGCACCAGCGGTCAGGGTTCGCCGGCCTTCTTATTGTTCGCGGACTAAGGCCGGTTTTGAAATGAACAACGAAGAACTCATTCTAGTTACGGGCGCAACTGGCTTCCTCGGAGTGCAGCTCGTGCGCGAACTTCTGGAGCGGAAGCCGAACGCCACACTGGCGCTGCTCATCCGCAACAGATCCGGGCAATCGGGTCAGCAGCGTGCTGATTCATTCATTCCTTTGGCGGAGCGGTCGCGCGTTCAGGTTTTTTCCGGAGACGTCAGCCAGCCTAACTGTGGGCTGGATCCAGCAGCCTACAGGCGCCTTTCGGCTGAAACAACCCGAGTGATTCACTCCGCTGCCACAGTGCGGTTCGATCATTCGCTCGACGAGGCACGTCGCATTAACGTCGAAGGCACCCGGCATATTCTCGATTTTGCGGGCGGCGCGCGCCAGCTTCGAAGCTTCGCCTACGTCGGTACAGCCTACGTGGCCGGCGAGCGCTCGGACCTGGTGCGCGAAAACGAGCTTGCCGTGGGCCAGAGCTATCGCAACACCTACGAACAAACCAAGGCCGAGGCTGAGGCCTTTGTACAATCGCGTCTCCGTTCCCTTCCCGGCGTGATTCTGCGTCCCAGCATCATCGTGGGGGACTCCAGAACCGGCGTCACCTCCAGCTTCAAGATGATGTACTGGCCGCTGAAGATCTACGCACGGCGCCTTTGGCGCACCGTCCCTGGCTATCCTGACGCGGTACTCGACATTGTGCCCGTGGATTTTGTCGCCAGTTCCGTCGCGCAACTCCTCTTTGATGAAGCCGCCCTGGGCTGTACAGTTCACCTCTGTGCCGGACCGCGCGCCAGCGCGACTATCCAGCAAGTTGCCCATCGCGCAATGGAATACTTCAACGGTCCCGAGCCGCGTTTCGTTGATCCGAGATTCTTCTTCGCCGCCGTGCGGCCGCTTCTGTTTCTCTCTCTGTGGGGACGCAAACGTCGTGTGCTGCGCGACGGCCGCGCCTACCGGGATTACTTCACCATGCGCATGCAGTTTGACACCAGCAATGCCGAGCGTCTTCTGCAGCCTGCCGGGGTGAGTCCGCCACCGGTACTCGATTATCTCGACCGCCTTTTCCATTATTGTGTGGCCAGCGACTGGGGCCGCAAGCCGGTCTCTGCGCAATGAGTATTATCCAACGCTACCGACTCGCGCGGGACCGCGAAGTCACGGTCGCTAATCTTGTGGATGAGTTGGTTCGTCGGAAAGGGAATTGCGAAGTCGCCGTATACGAAAGCGGCGCCTTTCATCTTTCCGATCTCCACGCAGAAGTTTGCTCCATCGATGCTTTTCTGCGTCAGGCCATAGCGCTTCGGCCGGGCCAGCCCGTTGCCATCTATCGCAGCAACAATCGGGAATGCTTCCATTGGTTTCTTGCCATTATCCGCGCCGGAGGCATTGCGGTTCCGCTAAATCCGCAGCTCTCCCTTGCCGAAGTGCGCCGGATTCTCGCCGATAGCGGCACAGAGATTCTCGCTACCGACAGGGTGGTATTTGAACGGACCATCGGCGATCGCCAGGCCCTTGATGTGCGCACTTGGATACAGGCGGATGATGAGAAGGAGACGCTCGACGGATTCCTGCGCGTCTCCGAGACTGATGTGCCGTCACCACCAGTCACCATCGATCCGGCCGCAACGGTTGCGATCTTTCATACTTCCGGTACCAGTGGATTTCCCAAGGGCGCGGCCTTGTCGAGCAACGCATTGCTTGGGGCGCGCGCGTCCACGGTACTCTGTGGGATATTTTTGGGCTCGCGGGACCTTGCGCTCGTAGCGTTGCCCTGGTCACACATAATGGCTGTGAGCATTGCTCTGTACGGCCTAATGGCGGGTATCCGCGGATGTTTTCTCGATCGCTTCGATGTCGATGCTGCGCTGGACCTTGTTGAGCGCTTCCGCATCACCGCCTTTGTTGGCGTGCCCACCATGTTTGCCCGCCTGGTGAACAGCAACCCCGCAACTGCACGCTTGGCGAGTGTGCGTGTTTGGCTCTCCGCCAGCGACCACCTCCCCTCCGAAGTTCGACTGCGTCTGCGTCAGTTCGGAGCCCTATTCCGGCTGCCCGGTGGTTGGCGTATCCCACCTATTCTGCTGAACGGCTATGGCATGGTGGAGTTGGGCGGCCTCGCCATGATGGGCATTGAGTTGCCGTTGCTGCGCGGAAGTGGCGACCTATGTCTCCCCGTGCCGCCGTTTCGCATCCGCCTGGTCGATGAGAATGGCCAGACCGTGCCAGCGGGTGTAGCGGGCGAATGCCAGATTCGTCGTCGCGGTCTCGCTCCGCACTATTGGAAGGACAAGGGCGATGCTCAGGGCCTTCTTACCGGCGACGGCTGGTTGCGTACCGGTGACCTGGCCACGCGCAATCGCCTTGGACTTATCCGGCTTGTGGGCCGCACAAAGGATGTGATCAAGTCGGGCGGCTACTCAGTGTACGTTCGCGAACTAGAAGAAGCCATGCTGGCCCACCCTGCTGTGGCCCGCGCAGTCGCGTTCGGCCTGCGTCACCAGGAGAAGGGCGAGATCCCCGTGGCCGCAGTTGAATTGCAGCCAAGTTCCTCTTCCGAAGAAGTTGAGCTGCTGAATTGGTGCCGCAGCAATCTCGCGGCTTATAAGGCGCCGCGGCGCATCTGGATTCTCGCCCCCGGCGACCTGCCGCAGAATCACAGCGGCAAGTATCTTCGACGGGTGCTGCAGGAGCGATTTTCAGAGCTGATGGACTGAAGTCGCCGTTGCCGGCCTCACCCGTTGCTCGATCCCTTCCGCAATAGCGCAACGGAGCTCAGATTGTTACTAGGATCTCCGCGGGGGTTGCCGCCGTCACCATCTCGCGAATCGAATCAACGACGAGTGCGGGCTCATCGAGATGGATCCAGTGCGCGCTGGCCGACGCAACCACCTGCCGCACATTGTCCCCGATTTGGTCGAGACACAGGTCGGAGAGAGGGGTCGACTTTCCGGGCGTCAGCAAAAGTACCGGGATCTCACGAATGGGATCGGCGTCCTCCATCTCACGAACTGTTTCTGGGACTGCTTCCACATGGCGTTGCATTCCGGCGTAGTAGCTCGGCCGCGACCAATGTGCGGCGACAATAGGCCACACCTCCCTGGGCATCTTGCCCACTTCTTCCGTGACCCGTTTCAGAACATGGAGGCCCCCGACCCCTGCGGCACTGGCCAGATGCCCCGAGATCCGCCCAGAATTGCATAGCAGAGAGGTTACGGCGAGTCGGGCCAGTCCAAAGCGCGCAATCGGAATTGCGTAACCAGAGAGTTTTTTGCCTCGATCGATCATGGATTGCTTGTCTGGATTGAGTGGCGGCCACTCCTCGCAGCGCATCGGATCGATCAGCACAACGCCCGCGACATCTTCAGGATAGGTGGCCGCGTACCGGCGCACCACCAACCCGCCGAAGGAATGTCCCACGAGGATGTAGGGCGGCTTGATGCCGGCGGATTGCAGCATGGTGTGCAGTTCTGCTGCGATGTTTCCCGGCGTGCGCACAGTGGACGATGGGCTGCTCCAGCCAAGGCCGCTGCGATCATAAGACGCTGTGGAAGTGAAGCGAGAAACAGTTTCCTGTATGTGATGCCAGTTCAAGTTGGTGGCCGCGATGCCGGCCTCGAAGAGCACGGCAGGTCCGCCCGATCCCTTCTCGACCACGTAAAGCCTTCGCCCTCGTTCAATCTCTATCCAACGACCCGGACCGGTATACCGCCTTCGGTCAAGACTGCCGCCGATATATTGATAGAGGAATCCCGCGACGAACAACGCCGCAACGAGAACCGAAAATACGAA
>DASXGD010000306.1:0-3239 GCA_036489245.1 Occallatibacter sp.
ATGGTCATTTCTTTCCCCTCCTCTTTTCGAATTCGTCCAACAGACTCCGTATCTCCGCCAGATCCTTGCCGGAAGCCGGCTGTGCAGCGAGCGCCCCCAGCACCAGGCTCTTCGCCGATCCCTCGAAGGCCCGCTTCAACAGGTCGCCGGCGAGTTGTCGCTGCGTCTCCTCCTTGGCCGCGCTCGCTTCGTAGAGATGCGAGCGGTAGCGCTCATTGCGCGCCACCAGCCCCTTTTCGAGCATGAGCTGCATCAACTTGAGTGTGGTGGTATATCCACTGTCCTTGCCCAGCGCATCATGCACCTCGCGCACGGTGCTGGCGCCCAGGCGCCACAGTACCGCCAGGATCGCTATCTCGGCGTCGGTTGGAAGCGGCGGGGAATCGGACTCTTTGGAATGGGATCGGGAGGCCACGCTTCGAGTATCATACGAGTGGATTCGTATGTCAACGAAATAATTCGTATGACGGGGGAGGCAACTGTTCTGATTCTCGGCCGCGCCCCGACATGTTTACCTGCCTTTCGGCTTAGCGGAGAGCATTAGAGGCCGATAACCCGCTTACCAAACACTTCGAACGGATCTCCCGCCGGCGCGGCGAAGTTTCCGATAACCCCTTTTAAACCGGCCAATGTTCTTAGTCGGACTCGCGGCCACTAATGGAATGCTGTATTCTTTTTTCGTTCGAAGCTGACGTTGCCGGGAGGGTGAAGGCCCGGCCAGCGGATCGGAACTTAGCAGGGAACGGTCAGCGGCGGGCCTTCACGCCAGCCGTGATTCTGTTTATCGCACTGCCAGAGGCCAAAGACAACATCGATCCGGGGTGATCCCGCTCGAATTCCTGCCGCGATCGTGTCCGTTTTGCCGGAGCCAGACCATCGTTGGCCATGGGCAGCGACTCCGTCAGGCCCACGACGAGCGGCGCGAACGCATCTGGGTGCGACGCGGAATCTGCCGTTCGTGCGAGAAGACGTTCACCATCCTGCCTGATTGGCTGGCGCCGTCAGGACACTTCAGTCTGCATTGCCGCCGGCAAGCCTGTGAACGCATCGCCGCAGGTAAGTCCGTCGAGCAAGCTGTGCCGCACTGCAAAGATCCGTCACGTTCTCCCGACACATCCACGCTGCGCCGATGGGCGCAACGGCGACTGCTCAGCGTCTGCTGCTGGGTGAAGGCTGGAGTTCAAAACGGCCGCTTCTTGCGCCTACCCACCGTCCTTGCCTGGGATTTCAGCGCGGTCTGCCGTATTCTGCCGATCGAGGCAAGAAGTCCGTGAATCGTAATGCTCTTGACGAGTTGAAACAGCAGATCCCTTTAATGGGCTACCTGCAATCGCAGGATTGGCGGCCGGCGCGGCCACTCAGCCGTGGTCGATGGATGGGGCTGTGTCCTCTACACGGCGATCACAAACCAAGTTTCCTGGTGGATTCCACCAAGGATCTTTTCTACTGCTATGGATGTGGCCGCGGTGGCGACGTAATTCGCTTCGCGGAACTCTATCACCAGGTGCAGTTTTCGCAAGCCGTCATGATGCTGCGCCAATGGCGTGGTACGGCGCCTTTGCTGCACGAAGCCGCACGCTTCTATCGCATGCAGTTTCACCGCCATCGCGAGGCGTTTTCCTACCTGTACCAACGCGGACTCCGCTCACCGGCGCTGATCGAACTCATGCGGGTCGGTTACGCGCCTGGCGGTTGCCTGCGAGGTTGGCTTATGCAGTTGGGCCACTCTTTGCCGGCCCTACGCCAGTCCGGCCTGGTAACCGCCGCGGGCTACGACGCATACATTCGACGGATTGTCTTTCCGTTGGGAGAAAATCTCTATGGCCGCAGCATCTCTGCTTCGGCGCCAGCTCACCGGTTCTTGCCGGGCACCAAGGGCGGCCTATACGCATGGAAAGAAGCTCAAGCCTGTCCGGAAGTGATCCTCGTCGAAGGACTGTTCGACTATGCCGTGTTGTGGCAGGCCGGTTTTCAAAACGTCACCTGTTCGCTGGGCTCTCATCTCAACGCGCGCCAACTTCGGCAACTGTGCGACGGTCCTCGAACCGTTTATGTAACCTTCGATGCCGACCACAACGGCAGCGGTCAACAGGCCGCGAAGTGTCTCTCACAAAGTCTCCGGGAACGGGGCATCACCACGCGCCGCGTCTTTCTGCCCGATGGCCACGATCCCAATAGTTTCTTCGTCCAGGGCGGCGATGCACGCCAGTTCCAGTCCTTATTGGAGGCCGCTCGACCATGAAGTTCCGCGTCGTCCACCAGCCCACAGCCAATCACGCACGCAGTTCGTTTCGCGTCGTCGAGCAGGACACCGGACGTGAAATTGATTGGGTCAACCGTTTCCTGGATCGCGAATGTCTCCGCCGCGTGGCGGATATCACGATCCGAAGCTATGCGCATCACCTGCTGCACTTTCTCCGTTGGTGGGAAAGCATTCATCACACCGCGGCGATTTCGCGAGAGGCGCTCACCGAATCCATCCTGCTCGATTACGTGCGGTTCCAGTCCGGCCAACAGCCTGAACTCTCCGGTTCCACCATCAACCAACGCGTCGCGGTCGCGGACCGCGCCTTGCGCGTCGCATTCCCCGATGCTCCCCGTCCGCTTGCTCCAGGATTCCAGGAAACCTACTGGCGACGTGCGCCCATGGGCCTTGGCAGGCCCCTCCCCGCACTGGGACGCCCGCGCGTGAGGACACCCAAGCGGACCATCGTGCCACTCTCCATAGACCAGGTGGCTCATTTCTGGTGCAGTTTCCGTACCTCGCGCGACCTGGCCATCGTGGGCCTGATGTTGCTTCAAGGACTGCGCTCGCAAGAGGTGCTCGACCTGAACCGGGAGGACCTGCTGTTGCCGGAAGCGCAGATACGCGTGCGCGGCAAGGGCAACAAGACTCGCTTTCTACCGCTGGCGCCCGAAGCCATCCAACTGGTAGATCACTATCTTCGGCTGGAGCGGCCCGATTCACCGACGCAGGCCTTGTTTGTTTCCCTCAAAGGCCGGGCACGGGGAACCCGCATGTCGCCAGCGGGGTTACGCTCCCTCTTCCGCCACCATCGCCGGACCACCGGCGTCACTCTCGCCAACCCCCACCGCTTCCGTCACACCTTCGCGTCCGATATGGTGCGCGCCGGCATGAGCCTGCCGGCTCTCATGCAGTTGATGGGACACGCGCAGATCCAAACCACCCTCATCTATGTGCAGGTCACTCCGCTTGAGGTTTACCAGGAATATGCGCG
>DASXGD010000381.1:0-2261 GCA_036489245.1 Occallatibacter sp.
ACCAGTCCGCTGACTCCGTTTTCGATTTGCCATCGAGCGTGGCGCGCTACAAATTCGTGATCGACCTGCAGGTTCTCATCGAATGCCGTGGTCAGTGCCGGCATGACTCCAGTCCACTTCATGTTTTTCCTCGTTGTCGGAGAGTTGTTCCGTTGCTGCCGATCGCACATAGCGTGATGGGAGATAGGGCTCCGGCGCGATCGCGGGTTGGCGGTTGGTGATCAAATCGGAAAGCAGTTCCGCAGTTCCCAGAGAAGTGGTAATGCCCAACCCCTCGTGGCCTGTTGCCAACCAAAGCGTCGGATCGTCAGGATCGGGACCAATCAAGGGCAGCTTGTCCGGCGTTGCCGCGCGAAATCCGGTCCACACCCGAATAGCGCTGAGCCCTGCGACCGCCGGCAGATAGACACGGGCTCGCGCGAGCATCGCGGTGAGAATATGCTGGTCCACTTCGGTTGAGTCAACGCCAAACTGCCGCGACGAGCCGATCAGCAATTGCCCCGTCTGGCGTGGCTGCACGTTGAACGCGACGGAGTCGCTGCTCACGCTGTGGGCGCTCTTCAGATAGCCGAGCTCGACCAACTGGTGATGCACAAAGCCCGGATAGCGATCGGTAATGACGAGATGGCCTTTGCGTTTGCGAATCGGCAACGCGGGCCGGAGCGAAATCGATTCGGCGCCCATGGCGAGAATCATTCGCTGCGCGCGAATCTCCGTACCATCGTCCAGGGCGAGGGCGCCGTTGTCAACTGCGCGCACCGTCTTGCCCACCACAAGGCGCGCGCCCAGCGCCTGCGCGCGGTGCGCCAGGTACAAAGCGACCGTCGGAGGATAGACTACTGCGTCCTCGGAGATGAGAAGCGCGCCCGCCAATCCATCGGCAAGATTCGGCTCGGCCTTGCGCAACTGCCCGGCGGTCAGCAACGCGCATGGAACGGAATGGGCCGTGTACCATGCGTGTTTTCGTTCGGCTGCTTCCATCTCCTCGCTGTCGGCGGCGATCCATAAAGTTCCGCGCGGTTCATACTCGGCAGAGGCGGGTAGTTGCGGGACCATGCGCTGCCACAACTGTTGCGAGTAACGCGTGAGCGCAAACTGCGCCTCGGAGTCATCCATGACAACGATGTGCCCCATGCCCGCGGCTGTGGCCCCGCTGCCGAGGACATCGCGTTCCACCAACGCCACGCTCAGCCCGTGCTCGGAGCAGGCCAGTGCGCAGGCTGTTCCAACGATGCCGCCCCCGGCAATCGCGACATCGAACACAGCCTCTGCTGTCATGGCTCTCCGGCGGCTGTGATGCCGCCACGAAACGGGTCGTCCGGATCGAAAATCAGCGTGGACTCGGCGGTCACGTAGGCCGACCCCGTAATGAAGGGAGTGATCTTCTCGCCCTCGCGCCGGATATGTCCCGTGAACACCGTGCCCAGAATTCCTTCCTGCCGCCAGGACTGCCCCGGTTCAAGCTCTCCCGCAGCCGCGAGACAAGCCATCTTCGCGCTGGTGCCGGTGCCGCACGGAGAGCGGTCATATGCCTTTCCGGGGCACAACACAAAATTACGGCCGTGATTGCCCGGGGCGTGCGGCGGTCCGCTGAGTTCAATATGATCGATCTCGGCGCCATCGGCTCCCGTGACGCCGCTCGCCCTCAGTGCCTGCCGCACGCGCCACGCGAAATCCGTCAACTCTTCGACGTTCTCGAGCAAGAGCGTGCGTTGGTGATCTTCCACCAGGAAAAACCAGTTGCCACCCCAGGCGACATCGCCGTGTATCACGCCGATTCCGGGCAATTCGAGGGGCACGTGGGCGCGGTAGCGATAGGCCTCGACATTGGCAATCGTGATTTCGCCATTGGCCGCAAGCGAGACTAGCACGTCCCCCACCGGGGTCTCAAAGCGGTGGTGTCCTGCACCGATGCGTCCCAGGTGTGCCAGGGTCGCGGCAACGCCGATGGTGCCGTGCCCGCACATGCCCAGGTAGCCGGCGTTGTTGAAGAAGATCACTCCGACGGCCGCGTCGCGATTGACCGGCTCGACCAGCAATGCGCCGACGAGCACATCTGATCCGCGCGGCTCGAGCAGAATCGCCCGGCGGTACACGTCGTGGGTGGCGCGCATCCGTTCCAGCCGCTCTGCAACCGAACCCGAGCCGAGATCCGGTCCGCCTGAGATCACGCAGCGCGTGGGTTCACCCGCGGTGTGCGAGTCGATCACTTCGATGCGGCGCGGCAGATTGATACTCATCATCATAGGGGAGAGAATCTC
>DASXGD010000402.1:0-1850 GCA_036489245.1 Occallatibacter sp.
GGTCCGCGCCGCGGCGGCCGAGCATGTGGCTGGCAAGCGCAAGCAGCGCGTCGGGGTCTAGCCGTGATCCGTCCCACCATCCGTCAAAAATATCCTCCCCCCTTGCGGGGCCAGGGTGATCGCATATGGCGCAAATAGTCGCAGATTTCTTACTTCCGTCATTCCCGCGAAACAGGCTGTGTGAAAACCCGATTTTTGAGAAGAGGAGGATTCCCGACTCGGGGGTGGATGGGATTCAGTGTGCTGGTCAGCGGGTTGAGGACGAGCATGGCGCACGTTGAAGGAGATAGCCGGTATCAAACGACGTTGTTTGCGCCGAGCCTGGATGAGCTTGTGGGTGGGGCGCATCCGATCCGTGTGATTGATGCCTTTGTTGACGGGCTGGACATGGCGGGGCTGGGGTTCGCGAAGGTGGTAGCCGAGGCGACGGGCCGGCCGCCGTACAAGCCGAGCGATCTTCTGAAGCTCTATATCTACGGCTACCTGAACCAGGTCCGCTCGAGCCGACGCCTGGCGCGGGAGGCGGAGCGCAATCTCGAGGTACTGTGGCTGATCCGGCGTCTTTCGCCGTCCTTCAAGACGATTGCCGATTTCCGCCGGGACCACCCGGCGGGGATTGTTGGGGTGTGCCGCGCCTTCATGCGGTTCTGCCGGGACCAATCGCTGTACGGGGCGCAGGTGCTGGCGATCGACGGGAGCAAGATCGAAGCGGTGGCCAGTCGCAAGCAGGTGATCACGCCGAAGAGCCTGGAGAAGAAGACGGCGTCGATCGATCGCAAGATTGCCGAGTATCTGGTGGCGATGGATGAGGCCGATGGGGAGGAAGCGGCGGAACCGGTGGTGGGCGACGTTGCTGCGGCCCTGGTCGCGCTGCGTGAGCAGCGGGAGGAGGTGAGCCGGCAGGCCGAACAGCTGGCGTGCGAGGGGTTGAGCCAGCAGGTGTTGAGCGAGCCGGAGGCTCGCCTGATGCGCACCGCCCGTCACGGCCATCAGGTTGCCTACAATGCCCAGACAGCGGTCGATGCCAAGCACGGGCTGATCGCGGCCTTCGAGCTGACCAACGAGGGCAACGACCAGTGCCAGCTCCATCCGATGGCCGAGCTTGGCCGGCAGGCCTTGGAGGTCGAGACGCTGACCGTGGTGGCGGATACGGGTTACTCGAACGGCGAGCAGGGGGAACGCTGCGAGGCGCGCGGGATCACCGCGGTCGTGCCACGGCCGCAGACGGTGAACCCCAAGGGCGAGCAGTACTTCAGCCGCGAGGCCTTCCGCTACGACGCCGACAGCGATAGTTGGCAATGTCCGGCCGGTCAAACGCTCACCTGCCGCCAGGTCTCGCAGACCGAACAGCAGAAGAAGTACTGGACCACGGCCTGTCCGAGCTGCCCCTCGAAGGGGCAATGCACCAAGTCCACCCAGCGCGTGGTCGTGCGCAGCTTCCATGAGGACGCCCGCGAAGCGATGCACCGACGGGCCAAGAGCGACCCAGCCTGGATGAAGCTGCGCCGGAACCTGGTCGAGCACCCCTTCGGCACGATGAAATGGCTGATGGGCCTGCCCCGCTTCTTGCTTCGCGGCTTGCGCAAGGCCAAAGCCGAATTGGCCCTGGCCGTCCTTGCCTTCAACATGAAACGAACGATGAACATCCGCGGCGTCCCCGCCCTCCTGCGCGCCCTCCACGCCGCCAGCGCATGACCACCCATGCCCAAACTCGTCCGCCGCCAAAATCCCGCCACAGAGTTCTCTTACGGCCTGGTTTGCAGGCCGATGCGCAGATTCGTCGCCAAACACGGATGAGCCGCGAGGTAGTTTGCGAGGTCGGCTTTGGCGCCGGTGGCCACGAAAGACAT
>DASXGD010000465.1:0-12282 GCA_036489245.1 Occallatibacter sp.
GGTGACCGTCCGGGTCTCGTCGCGGAAAGTTATGCTCACTGATTGTCCCGGCGCAGCTCTTCCCCAGACGTGGACCGGCAGGTCTCTCTCCAAGACCATGTGATCGGAAAGTACTTTGGGTAGAGTTACTTGGCCAGAAACAGCCGCGGCGGGCAGCAGGGAAAACAGGAGCAGGGATCGCCAAGTCACGAAAAACTCCCAGGGTACTCAGGTTTGGGGAGGTTCCCCCGCGCCCTTGCGAGAGAAATTCTCCGGAATGAGAAAGTTATCAGAAGATGCGACCCTTCGTCAGCAGCGAGCCGGGTGGTTCGTTTTCCAATACCGGCATCAAAACAGGAGCATGCTTTACCGCAGCCATTCGCGACATTTGGCCATCCCCGGGGTTCAGTCCCTGGGAGCGCAAAGCGGAGGAAGTATTCCGCGCTCGAATGTTGGTGTCTTTCTAGTGGAAACCTGCTCATTTTCCCAGTAGCGGGACTGGGCCGATGTTCTGATCATGAGACGACCGTTGCAGACAGGTCAGGTAATTGCGACATACTGGAAGCACAACCAGCGCAGCCACCGAATTTGAGCATGACTAACCCACCCGAGAGGAGCGGTATGTGTTGGACGCGGACCCCGCGGGCACTAGCATTCGCCCTGATACTCATGGGAATCCTTGCCTTCGCCGCACCACGCGCAGGCGCCCAGGTTACTCTCCTGATGGAAGAGCCCTATGGTTTTTTTGGCACCATCAATCCCACCGGGCACACCGCCATTTATTTCTCGCGAATCTGCCCCGAGACGCCTGTTCAATTGCGTCGCTGCCGCGCAGATGAACAAGGCGCAGTAATCGCCCGGTACGAGGGCATCAATGGGTACGACTGGGTGGCGATGCCGCTGATTCCCTACCTTTTTTCGGTCGAGAATGTCTCCGAGGTACCGCAACGGGCGGATAAGGCAACCGTGCGGCGGTTGCGCACGCGCTACCACGAAGATCGCCTGGAGAACCTTGGTGGCGATGGCTTCGAGGGCAACCTGGTTCGCGGCGGGTGGACTCAATTGGTGGGGTCATCGTACGAGCGCAAGATCTATGCGTTGCGCTTTGACACGACGGAAGAACAGGACGATGCCATAATCCTTCGTCTCAATTCGAGGGCTAATCGTTCGAAGTTCAACCTGCTCTATGGCAACTGCGCCGATTTCGCGCGGGATATTCTGAATATCTATTTCCCGCACACGTTTCGTCGATACGTGTTCCCCGATGTGTTCATGACGACGCCCAAGCAAATCACCTACAAGCTGATCCATTACGCCCGAAAGCATCCTGAACTTCAACTGTCGATATTCACTATTCCGCAGATCCCCGGAAGCCGCCGCAACAGCCACTCCAACAAGAGTGTGGCGGGGTCGCTGATGACAACCGCATATGTTGTTCCGATCGCGGTGTTCAACCCTTATCTCGCGGCTGGACTGTTTGTGGATTACCTGGTCCGGGGCCGTTACCCTTCTGGTCTGGGAAAGCCGCCCGCTTTGAGTCCCGATCGTCTTTGGACCTTGAGCTTCTGCGGCCCGAGCGTGGAAAATGCCAACATCAAGAGTGGCACGACTGCCGGCGACTGGGCGCACGCTTCGCCGCCGCTTCCGGTCAGCGCCAAATTCAACTCCTGCGTGAAAGAGAACGTGTCCACACATGAGTAACGCAAGTTCCCAAAACCTCAAGAACCACGCGCGGCTCGATCCTGTCTACCATTTCTTCCTCGCCGGGATTGTGATTGCCAATCTGATCATTGCCATCGTGCACGCGGTTCGTCACTTCAACTTCCACAGCGTATGGCTGGTGGTCCTGTCGCTGGCGTTGTTCTTCCTTCTTTTGAGAATGCGTCAATATCCGCTCAAGGTTCAGGATCGAGTGATTCGGCTGGAGGAGCGGCTGCGCCTGCAGGCCCTTGCCCCGGCGGAATGGCATGCGCAGATCTACCGCCTGAACGAAGATCAACTGGTGGGCCTTCGCTTCGCAGGGGATGACGAAGTGGTAGGACTCGCCAAAATGGCCCTCGAGGAGAATCTGACTCGTAAACAGATCAAGCAGCGCATTCGCAATTGGCGCGCAGACAACTGGCGGGTCTGAGGTCTGGCGGATCCACGTCTGCTTTATCGCGGCGACCGTTCATGGCCGGTGGAACCACCCCGACGAACCGAGAGCGCTACTTCCGGGAGGACTACTTCTTGCTGCGAAGCCCTTCGAGGAACGACCAGAAATCCTTGTCATTGCTGTAGGGCGTAAAGGAATCGTCCGTCGTTGGATCGGGCATGCTCTCTCCGGGCAGCGTGTTGGCTTTTCGATCGAACGCCTGCTGCAGATGCTTTCGCGCCTCGGCCAGGTTTTTCTCCTGTGCGTCCGCGCAGGCGAGGTTGTAGTAGTACATCGGATAGTCGGGGTCGTTCGCGATCGCCGCTTCGAAGATCGCCCGCGCCTTCGTGGTGTCGCCGGAAATCCCATAGGACATTCCGGCCTGCTCGGTCGCCATGCGTCTCCACAATTTCGTGTCGACCCCCTTGGCGTCCTTGACCAGAGTCAGCGCCCGTTCGAAGAGCGGACCCGCGGCGGCAAATTCCTTCGAGTTAGCCAGAACCTGCGCGTAAAAGAAAACGTCGTTGAATCCCGGCTGGTAGTGCTCATCCAGTTGGAAGCTCTGAAATATCTGCAGCAGATCGGGGTCCTCTGAGCGGATCGGTTCGGCGCTGTAGACCTCGAGATCGCCGCAAATATTCCCCGACGCAACAAACCCGCGCACGCTATAGGCCGGCGTGCCGCCCTTTCCCTGAACCGAGTAGTCCACCACCGAGACTGGAATCCGATCCGTCCGGGCGACCTCAGACATGCGGGTTTGCTTAAACGTCGGATCGCTGGCTTTTTCCTGCTCGAGCGATCCATCCCTGCATTTCGCGCTGGTCACAGGGCCCTGTTCAGGCACTTCAAAAAGAAATCCCAGAAAGCTCAGCCGGCCGGATGCATCCTGCGCTCGAATGCCAATCTCGCGGCCATCCGGCTTGGCGGAGGTTTCGGTGATCTTGAATCCCGCGGCTTTCCATTGGACTTGTCCGTTGTGATTGGCCAGGACAAGCTTGAAGTCTGCCTTCCCTGCCGCCTGTCCGGTTGACGCGGCCTGCCCTGCCGCTGCGACGCTCCCGCAAGCCATCACGAGGCACGCAATTCCACGAAGATTCATAACCGCCAGCCTACTTTCCACACCTGCCAACCTCATTGACCGGCGCCAAAGTCTAAACCGGTTTCCCGCGAAACGCATAGTAAAGCTCGATCAGCAGGATCAACACCACCGCCACTTCCAGAAAAAATGCCCGGCTCTGGTTGAACTGGTCGACCATATAGTCGTAAAGATCTTCCGCCGTCTTGAGTTTTTGCGCCACCAGGTTCCGATAGTCGGGAACGCCCACTTTGCCCGCCGCCAGCCGGTACAGCCGGGCAGCGAACATGTCGCTGAGAAACTTGATGGCGTTATCGGCGTGCTCGGTGAGCTCAGACACATCGAGCAGAACTGTGTGCAGGCTGGACGCCGACCTGGCCAGCCGCCATCGCGCCAGCCGGCTTCGCTTCTTACCCAGCGTGTCGTAAACGCCATCCAGAATTTCGGTCAGCAGTTCATCGTAGTGGCGAAATTCGAGCAATTGCGAATTGGCGTACTCGATGAGCTGAATCGCGGTTTCGGCCCCCGCCGAGCTGTCGTAGAGGAAGGCCGCGTTCCAGCCGATCACCGCCAGGTCGTGCGCATAATACGAAATCTGCGAATGCAGCACCTCTGCGCACTCGCCTTCCGACAGGCGGGTCCGGTCGCCGCGAACCACCTGGGCGATGTGTTGCCCGTAATCGCGGACCAGTTCGACGGCCGTGGGTGCGCCGCCCGCCTCGCGCACATGAAAGATGAAATAGTCCTCGCTGAGCCAGCGTTTGTATGGTTTGACCATGGCCGCGGAAGCCCGTTCCAGGCGGCGGCGAATGACCGGCTCCACGCGCGAGGCAAAGTCCACGTCCCAGACCCAGCGGCTGGCCAGTTGCTCCAGGTCGTCCCAGCGGCCGGAAAAGGGCAACTGGTAGATCACGCTGACGACTCCGTAGTCGTAATACTTGATTTCCCCCTCCAGGCGCTCGCCGCTCTCGAGCACAAGGGCATCGAGCGACTCGACAATGGGCGGCCGCTGGTAGCGAACATAGGCGGGCGCAGCATGCTTCATGCTCGGCTTCTGCACCGTGCGAGCGCTGACCGTCGGCAAATGATCGAGCTTCAGTTCTTCGCACACGTCGAACTGGATCAGCACCAGGACAAAGCCGCCGAGGCTGGCAGCCGTATTCGAGACGGAAGTTGGAATGGACACGATCTTAGCGTATCTTGGCGGACGCTCTAATATTTAGCCTGCATCCGAAAACGGGTTACACTGCGTCAAAGCTGCAGCAGGGTCGCACGGATCATCCCGGGGAGGCCGGGTTGATTCCCGATGGGCGGCGGCAGAGGATGGCACTCGTCAGTAACATCTTTCCATGTTAGGATAATGGCCACAACGCTCGGGCTTGTTGCAAGTTCCATCCGGGCGCTCCTCCCGCGGTCTTACGGCTCGCCAAAAAAGGAGGCGGACATGAGAAATGGATCCGCACTCGTCGCAACAGCCGCAGCGTCGGTCCTGTTGCTCGCCACAACGCTTCTTGCCCAGGACTCGGATGCATCTTCTTCCTCGTCTCCCGGAGTTTCAAAAGTAAGGATCGTGCGCCTGAGCGAAGTGAAGGGCCACGTTCAGATGGATCGCAATATCGATCGGGGTTTCGAACCCGCGATCGCCAATATGCCCATCGTCGAGAAGAGCCGGTTGCAAACCGCCGACGGCGTCGCCGAGATCGAATTCGAAGACAACAGCACGTTGCGCGTGGCTCCCGATTCAATCGTCGAGTTTCCGCAGTTGGAGCGGCTCGCCGATGGCGGCACCTTGTCCACTGTTCACCTCGTTCAGGGCATGGCTTACGTGACTCTGATCAAGGGGCGCAGCAACGAATTTCACCTTCTTTTCGGCGACCAGAACCTCGCGCTTCCCACTCCAAGCCATGTCCGGCTGCAGTTGAACGGGACAGAGGCCAACCTCGCGGCGCTCGACGGTTCCGTGCGCATCGAAGGAACCTCCGGGGTGCTCGACATTCCCAAGAAGAAGACGGTAACGTTCGACCTGCTCGAACATCAGAAGCCGACCCTGGCCAAGGATGTGCTGCCCGAACCCTACGACTCGTGGGACCAGACCGCAACCGGGTACCATGCCCGGGTGGCAAGTTCCAGCGCATTCAGCGGCTCGCCCTACAGCTACGGCTTGAACGACATGCAGTATTACGGCAGCTTCGTTGATGCCGGCGGGTGCGGCGGAGGAATGAGCGGGATGATGTGGCGTCCCTACTTCGCCAGCGCGGCCTGGGATCCCTACGCGAACGGCGCATTTGCTTATTACCAGGGCGCGGGCTACAGCTGGGTTTCTCCCTACCCGTGGGGATGGACCCCCTATCATTACGGCAGCTGGAACTTCTGTCCCGGCACCGGCTGGGGCTGGATGCCCGGCGGCTCCTGGAACGGGCTGAACAACATCGCATCGATGACGCACTATCAGAGCATCGGCGGCGCCGGAGCCGGAAGTCGGCCCCCCAGCCCGATTCACCCCCCGCGCACCGGCGAACCCACCCTGGTACCGATCAATACCCGCCCACTGGTTCGATCCGAAGTGGCGTCTCCGGAATCCTTCGTGTTCCGCAAGGATTCAGCGGGTCTGGGCGTTCCCCGCGATGGTTTTGGCAAGCTGGACAAGGTTTCGCAGCACACCGAGACCAGGGGTGCGGTCAACGAACATATCTATCTGGCCGCTCCGGCTTCGACCATGCCGGCCGGCCGGGTGACGAATACAGCGATCATGGCCGGTTCGATCCGCCGCGGATCTCCGCCGCCGGCTTCATCGACCTATGAAGGGTCGCCGTCGATGTCCGGTTCCTCTTCCTCTTCGGGCAGAAGTTCCGGGCCGTCGGTGTCGTCGATGCCCAGCGCTTCTGCGCCGAGCCACGCCAGCCCGGGACCCAGTTCCTCCTCGGGAGGGTCGACGCGCGCCCACTAAAGGCCTTTTCCCAACTTTGCAGACCAGAAGCTGCGTATCACTCCCTAACGGGAGCGGTACGCAGCTTCATCCATTTCAGACCTTCAGCTTTTCTTTTCGGAAGCCGCTTTTTGCTGGGTGGCCAGCCACTTGGCATTCTCGCCTGACATGATGGCGTCGCAGCGTTCGATATAGAGGTCATCCCTGCTGGCCGCACCCGCGTATGGACCTGCTACGGCCCCATACAAAAACTCCTCGCGCTTGAGCGCCTCCCGGGTGGCGCGGTACAGCAGCCAATTCTGCTGGTACTGGCCGAGCTGCAGAAAGCCCTCGACGATCCCGATCAATGCGCCCATGCCGGCGCTTGTCCAGCGCTGGGGATCGCTCGCAGCGGCTACAGAGACCACCGGAATAGCCGCGGCGAGCACGATCTGCATGCCTTTCAGGCGGACATACACGGTGCGGTTCTTCTGCGATTTGTCACCGTACCACTTGCTCTGCTGGGTGATCCGGTCAAAGGCCGCAGCCGACTTTACAGGCGGAGGCGGGGGCATCGATGGGGGCAGGGGTACGGGATCAGCCAAGTCGATCTCCTTCTGTGAAGGGTCAGTTCCTGAAGGGGTTCCACCATCATCGCCCATGGGGTTCCGTTCGCGCCAGAAAAAGCGATCGCCGGCGCACCGGGTTTCTATTCGCATCCAGCCATCATTCCGGTGTTACGAACCCGCGGTCGCTATAAATCTTCCCGGCAACGCCTCGCCCGGTGGGGCGGTATCCCGCACATTCGATGACATCAGGAACTGTTGAAACTGATACGCTGGAAACATGAAATTCGGGGTGCTGGTTTTTCCGGGGTCCAATTGCGATCACGATACTTATAACGTAATTGCCGAGATCGCCCGCCAGCCGGTTACGTTTCTCTGGCACGACTCGGAAGATCTGCAAGGTGTCGACGCAGTTCTGGTGCCGGGCGGGTTTGCGTATGGGGACTATCTTCGCACCGGGGCGATCGCGCGATTCTCGCCCGTCATGCAGTCCGTGCGGAAGTTTGCCGCGGATGGAGGCCTGGTCCTCGGGATCTGCAACGGGTTCCAGATCCTGACCGAGGCGGGGCTGCTGCCGGGGGCTCTGATGCGCAATGCCGGCCTCAAATACATCTGCAAACAGGTTCATCTGCGGGTCGATACCACAAACAGCCCTTTTACCAACGAATTGGCCAAGGGTGAAGTGCTGCAGATACCGATCGGGCACATGGAAGGCAATTATTTCTGCACGGCGGAGGACCTGCGCCAACTGGAAGCCGAGGATCGCATTGCATTCCGCTACGCGACTCCGGCCGGGGAGATTACCGCCGCGGCCAATCCCAACGGCTCCCTGGCCAATATTGCGGGAATTCTGAACGAGGGCAGAAACGTGCTCGGCATGATGCCGCACCCGGATCGATCGAGCGAGAGATTGCTGGGTTCTGCGGACGGATGGAAGATCTTCGCTTCCATGGTGGAAGCTTTGGCAACGCAATAGCTTCGCCTTGGTTCGAAGCTGTACACGAGACGCAATGATCGATATACATCATCACCTGATTTACGGAGTAGACGACGGTTCTCCGGATCTGGAAACCTCTGTCCGAATGGCGCAGGAAGCCGCCGACGAAGGCGTTACAGACATCATCTGCACCCCGCATGCGAGTGATGTCTATCCTTACAATCTCGAGGTGATCCAGCCCCGGCTGGAGGAGCTGCGGCAGCGCCTGGAAGGAGTGGTCCGCCTCGGACTGGGATGCGACTTCCACCTGAACGCGGGGAATATTCTGGATGCGCTGGCGCATCCTCCGCGCTACTCGATCAATGGAAAGGGCTACCTGCTGATCGAGTTTCCCGAGATCCTGATTCCGGATGTGCTTATGGACGCCATGAGCCGGTTACAGCTGGCCGGCTACACGCTCATTGTCACGCACCCGGAAAGGAATTTCGCGGTGCAGAAACGCCCCGACCTCGTAGCCAGATGGTTGCAGTCGGGATGCCTGATTCAGGTGACTTCGGCGGCGCTTTACGGCCGCTTCGGCAAAGCTGCCGAGGCACTGTCCAACGTGTTGCTCAAGCGTAATTGGATCCATTTCATTGCGACCGACGCGCATCACCCTGAGTGGCGCCCCGCGCACCTCAAAAAAGGTTACGACTACGTGGCAGCCGAGGCCGGCGCGGAAGCCGCCCAACGGCTCTACATCACCAATCCCCTGGCGGCCATCACCGGAAGCGCCTGGCCGGAACAGCCCGAGGCGATCGGCATCTGGGATGATGAGTCCTACTACGGCGGGCCCCTGTCGAGGGCGGGGCGATCGAAGATGGCCGACAACGGCAAAGCGGGGGCCGGGTTCCCGAAGCGAGGGCTTTGGGGCCACCTTTGGGGCAAATAAAATCTGTTCCGCTTCAGCGATCGAGCGTGACCCTACAGCCCCAGGCCGCCGTCAACCGTCAGAATCTGGCCGGTAATAAATCGCGGACCCACAGCAAGAAACAGGACAGCCTCGGCCACATCTTCCGGCGTTCCATTGCGATGCATGGGCGTCCGGGCCGCGAAGCGCGATCCCTGCCCCGGGGGGTCGTTCTCCAACTCGATCCACCCAGGCGCCACGCAATTCACGCTCACCTCGGGGGCGAAGGCTTTCGCCATGGCGTGGGTGAGCATGTGCAGAGCGGCTTTGGAGGCGCAATAGTGCGCATGCGTGGCCCAGGCCTGGATTCCGCCCAGCGAGCCGATGTTAATGATCCTGCCTTGCGCCAGGCGCAGATGACCCAGCGCTTCCCGCGCAACGAGGAACGGTCCGCGAGAATTGGTTTCAAACACCGCGTCCCATTGGGCGACGGTCATGCGGTCCAGGGAGACGGTTTCAAAGATGGCGGCATTGTTTACGAGAACGTCCAATCGCTGATGGAACTCTACGGCCGCCTTTACCGCTTTCCGCACCGATGGCTCCGATCGGACGTCGCATTCGACGGATTGAGCCCGGCGCCCGAGGGCTTCGATTTCCGCTGTCGTCTCGGCTGCGTCGTCAACTGAGGTCCGGTAGGTGATCGTGACATCCGCACCTGCGTGGGCCAGGGCCAACGCGATGGCGCGGCCGATTCGCTTCGCGCCGCCCGTGACGAGCGCGGATTTGCCGGAGAGTCCATGGTCGGAATTCATAGCTTGAGTCGGGGATGCTCAGGACGAGAGCGTCGCTCCGGTGCGATGGAGCCAGGAACTGGCTGTACGGGTGTTGGACCATGCAGCCGCACGGGGCTAATTCGATGGTGGCGGGGTGGGCTTGTCGGACGGCTTGCTTTCGTCTTTGGGCTTGTCCTTGTCCTGGTTCTGGGCGTCGTCGGGGTGATCCTTGTAAACGGAATATTGCTCGCCAGGTCGCTTCATTCGTACTTCGATCGTCAGCTGGGGTTTGTCCACTTTGTAGTCCTGACCGTAGGTCTTGAAGCCCTTGGCGATGATCTGGAGCCGAACCGTGTCGCCTATGGGCAGCACGTCAATGACGGCCTTGCCGTCCTCATTGGACTTCAGCTCCATGTTGCCCTTGTCCTTTTCGCCCTCCATCGGGTGGAAGATGACGGCGGCATTCTCGATGGGCTTGCCATCGACGTCCCGCAGGATAGTCACATCGATGCGCGCGGTCGGGGGAGCGGATTTGTATTTGCGGCCGCGTTTTGGAGTGTCCTGGGCGGGGGCGCCCAGGGTTGCGGCAACGAGCGCGGCCATAGCCAGAACCGTGGCGAAACGGAAAGAGAACCTACGAAACATGGAACCATTGTAATTGTTTCGGCCAACAACGTTGTCGGGCCACGGAGACGGGCACAAGGCGAAGGGTTCCATGTATGAGCCGAATTATTCATTAATTATGAGTGAAACCTACTCATATTCGAAAGTCGCCACTTGACAAACTGGAGGGCCCTTTCCTATTGTTAGCAATTGGAAGGCGCGAGTGCTAGCGCACTCCCGGCGGAACTGCTGAAGCAGCCTTCGCTGTTCTAGACGGCGAACCATTTGTGTCAGAGAATCCCTTCGCCGTTCAGGACCGCAATCCAGAGTCTCGGCAGCATATTTCTTTTCAAAAATCATCAACCCCGCGGCCGGGTCTCAACCCCGAGCCGCGCGTGAAGGAGAAGCGAAGCAATGGCAGCAACATCCGTAACGACCACCTTCACCCCGCTCCACGATCGTATCCTCGTTCGCCGTGTCGAAGAGGGTGAGACAGTTCGCGGGGGAATCATTATCCCCGACAGCGCCAAGGAGAAGCCGCAGGAAGGCGAAGTGGTCTCCGTCGGCAAGGGCAAGTCCAATGACGAAGGCAAGGTCTTCCCCCTCGATGTGAAGGCAGGCGACCGCGTCCTTTTCGGCAAATACTCCGGCACCGAGATCAAGATCGACGGCGAGGAGTTCCTGATCATGCGCGAGGAAGAAGTCCTCGGCATTCTGAAGAAGTAACTAAATGCAGCCTTCAGCTTCTAGCTACTAGCTGAAGGCCACTCCGCAGAGATTCAGAACCTAGCCTGTAGCTGATCCGATCAAGCTAAAGGCTAGAAGCTAGCAGCTAAGAGCTGCTTTTAGGAGATTTTAAGCAATGGCAAAGCAGATTCTGCACGGTGAAGATTCCCGTCAAGCAATCCTGCGCGGCGTGAACACGCTGGCGGATGCGGTGAAGGCGACACTCGGCCCCAAGGGCCGCAACGTCGTAATCGAAAAGAAGTTTGGCTCGCCCACCATCACCAAGGATGGCGTGACGGTGGCCAAGGAAATCGACCTGAAGGACCCCCTGGAAAATGTGGGCGCTCAACTGGTGCGCGAAGTAGCTTCGAAGACCTCGGATGTGGCCGGCGACGGCACGACCACGGCGACTGTTCTGGCCCAGGCGATCTTCCGCGAAGGCGTTAAGACCGTTGCGGCCGGCGCCAACCCCACCGCACTGAAGCGTGGGATTGACAAGGCAGTGACCACCATCATCGGCACGCGCGACAAGGATGGCAAGTGGACCGAGGGCGGCGCGCTCGGCCAGTTGTCGAAGCCCGTGGACGAAGGTTCTGTTGCCCAGGTGGGCGCGATCTCGGCCAATGGCGACCAGGAAATCGGCGACATCATTGCCCATGCAGTGAAGGTTGTCGGCAAGGATGGCGTGATCACGATCGAGGAGTCGAAGACCATGCACACCGGTCTCGAGACAGTCGACGGCATGCAGTTTGATCGCGGCTACCTGAGCCCCTACTTCGTGACCGACGCGGAGCGCCTGGAAGTCGTGTTGGAAGATCCCTACGTCCTGATCTACGAAAAGAAGATCAGCGCGATGAAGGATCTGCTGCCTCTTCTGGAGCAGGTCGCCCGCGGCGGCAAGCCGCTGCTGATCATCGCCGAGGACGTCGAAGGCGAAGCACTCGCGACCCTTGTGGTCAACAAGCTGCGCGGCACGCTGAACGTGGCTGCAGTCAAGGCTCCCGGCTTCGGCGATCGCCGCAAGGCCATCCTGGGCGACATCGCAATCCTGACCGGCGGCAAGGCGATTACCGAGGATCTCGGCATCAAGCTCGAGGGCGTGAAGCTCGAGGACCTGGGCCGCGCCAAGCGCATCACCATCGACAAGGACAACACCACCATTGTTGACGGCGCCGGTAAGGCTACCGACATCGACGGCCGCGTCAAGGAAATCCGGTCGCAGATTGAGAAGACCACCTCCGACTACGACAAGGAAAAGCTGCAGGAGCGGCTGGCCAAGCTGGTCGGCGGCGTGGCCATCATCAAGGTAGGCGCGGCAACCGAGACAGAGCTGAAGGAGAAGAAGGCTCGCGTCGAGGACGCTCTGCATGCCACCCGCGCAGCGGTCGAGGAAGGCATCGTTCCCGGCGGCGGCGTGGCCCTGGTTCGCGCCATGCCGGCGGTACAGAAACTGATCAAGACGCTCGAAGGCGACGAGAAGATCGGCGCCCAGATCGTGCTCCGCGCGCTCGAAGAGCCGTTGCGCCAGATCGTCGCCAATGCCGGCGAAGAGGGCGCAGTGGTCGTTGCCAAGGTGGCCGAGTCCAAGGATCCGCACTACGGCTACAACGCACTTACCGGCACCTTTGAAGACCTGGTGAAAGCCGGCGTCATCGATCCAACCAAGGTTGCCAGAACAGCCCTGCAGAACGCGGC
>DASXGD010000550.1:0-11144 GCA_036489245.1 Occallatibacter sp.
CTGGCGCACCAGCGGCACGGCGAAGATGAGCGGGGACGCGATGGACGATCTGCTCGAATCGAAGGCTGCGCACATTGAAACCGGCGGAGGCGAGGGTTCGACCTCGCTGGGGTGGGACTCGCTGAAAGGTGATGCCGACCAGGTTTTTTCACTCGCTCTGGACCTGCTTCTGCACCCGAAATTCAACCCCGAGAAGCTGCAGCTGGCCCAGCAGCAGTCGGCCACGTCCATCGTCCGGCGCAACGATGATGAGGCCGGGATCGCCGGCCGCGAGGCAGCGAAGCTGGTATACGGGCCCGATAGCCCCTACACGCGCCAGCCGGAACTGGCCACCATCGGGGCGGTCACCGTGGCCGATCTCGAGGCGTGGCACGACCGCACCATTGGAGGCAAGCTGATCGTCGGCGTGAGCGGCGATTTTGACCCCGCAACGATGGAGGCGCGGCTGCGTGCCGCCTTCGAAAGCCTGCCGCCGGTCAAGCCCCTTCCACCCCGCAAAGACTCATTCCAGCCTCCCAAGCAATCCGTCTACTTCATCAACAAGGAAGATGTGAACCAGTCGAACGTCCAGATCGTCGGGCTGGGCACCGATCGCCGCAACCCCGACGTGCCCGCGCTGGCGTTGATGAACGATATCCTGGGCGGCGGGTTTGCCAGCCGACTCTTTCAGAAGGTCCGCACCGAGCTGGGCCTGGCCTATGCGGTGGGGGGAGGCCTGGGGTTTTCCTACGACCATCCCGCGATGTTTGAGGTTGAAGTGCTAACCCAAAGCTCGTCTACCGTGGAAGCCACCAAGGCCGCCCTGGCGGAAATTGCGGGAATGACGGACAAGCCGTTCACCGAGGAGGAACTGAAACGAGCCAAGGACAACATCCTGAACTCCTTCCTGTTCCGATACGACACCAAGGCCAAGGTGCTCGCCGAGAGCGAAAGGCTGGAATTTTACGGTTACCCTGCCAACTATCTGGAAACCTACGAGGCGGCGCTCAAGAAAGTCACCCTGGCCGACCTGGGAACGGTGGCCAAGAAGTATATTCACCCCAATCAGCTGGCAGTGCTGGTGGTGGGCAACGAGCCGGAGATCAAGCCGGGACTCGACGCGCTGAACCTGGGACCGGTTCACCCTGTGGACATAACGATTCCGCAACCGCAGGGGCCGGGCGGCACTCCAGGGGCAGCGGAGAAAGAGCAGTAAAGCCATGACACATACGACTAGCGCGAAGGCGGGGTCTGCCGAAGCCGGGAGTTCCAGAAACATCGCTGAACTGGTTGCGCTCGATGCGCAGGCGCGCGCCGCGGCGGCGGCCCGCCTGATGGAGTCAGGAGTGATGATCTTCCGGCCCGACACGACGGTCATCGACCCGGGTGTCGAGGTGGGAGCCGACACCGTCATCGAGCCGTTTGTGCAGCTGCTGGGGAGTACGCGGATCGGCGCCGGATGCCATATCCGCTCCTTTTCTGTGATCGAAGACTGCACCATCGGCGACCACGTTCTGATCCGTCAGAGCTGCATTCTGGCGGAAAGCACGGTCGCCGCCGGGGCGAAGATCGGACCCTTTTCGCATCTGCGGCCGGGCAGCGAGATTGGGGAAGAGGCGCATGTCGGCAATTTCGTCGAGACCAAGAAAGCGCGCCTGGGCAAGGGCGTCAAGGCCAGCCACCTCACCTACCTCGGGGATGCGGAAGTAGGGGAGGCCACCAACATCGGTGCGGGCGTGATCACCTGTAACTACGACGGGGTGCAGAAGCACACCACGCGGATCGGCAAGGGGGTTTTCGTGGGCAGCGATTCGACCCTGGTTGCGCCGGTTTCCGTCGAGGACGGGGCCTACATCGGGGCTGCGTCGTGCATCACGAAAGACGTCTCCGCCGGAGCGCTGGCGGTCGGCCGGGCCCGGCAGATCAACAAAGAAGGCTGGGCGACGGCGCGTCGCGCCCGGCAGAAGCAGAGCGAATAACGACCGTTCCCGATCGAGGGCATGGGGCGATTCGGGCCTCCATGCTCGAATCGGCCACGCGCAAACCAGCGAGGTGCGACTCTGCACCTGAAAGTTGTATTGGGAGCCGGTTCTCGATCGACATATAATTTCTCAGGCTGGAAGCCCCGGGAGGTTATGACTTGGGTCAAACTCTTTGGGTTCATTTGGCTTAACATAGAGAGTCCGGCGTGTGCTGGTAGTGGATGCAGCCGGAGAGATCACGAACGACGGAACGGGGTAAATCCGTTCCGCATTGAATACTGAAAGAAGATGTTTCGATTTTCCCGGGTTGATTAAGAACTCCGCACCTTTCTGCCGATTAGAGAAACGGCAGTTACGCAGGTTTGGAAATCCGCGTTTGCTTCGGAACTAGTTCCGCCATTCATCGTATTGAGAGGATGAAGGCGCCAGGTTTGCTGTTTGATTGAAGGCTGGGGCAGCATCGCCCGCGAGCTCACTTGAGCCTCGGAGTGCGGATAAGTCCTGCGTGGTCTTCAACTTGTGCTTTGGGAGATCGATCTTGGGTTTGGAGCTCACAGGAACGGAAGCGCGGAGTGCCTCTATGCAAGTGCCCGCGGAGCAGAATGCCGGCGTCCTTGCTCGTACCCGGAGACCCGCCCGCATCCTGGTCGTTGACGACGAGAATCACGTGCGCTCGATGATCGGCGCCACGCTTGAACGCCGCGGGTACGATGTCCAGCTTTCGTCGAGCGGCCGTCACGCCCTGGAGATCCTCGAACACAACACCTTCGACCTTGTGCTCACCGACATCGTGATGCAGGACGGGAACGGGATTTTTCTACTCGACCGTATCCGCGGCAAACTGCCCAACGTTCCGGTGGTGATGGTCAGCGCCATTCACGACATCAGCGTGGCCATCGATTCGATGCGGCGCGGGGCCTACGACTACCTGCTGAAGCCGTTCGAACGCGAGCACCTGGTGGCCACAGTTGACCGCGCGCTCGAGTATCGCCAGGCTTTGCAGGAGAGCCACAATTACCAGCAGAACCTGGAGCAGGTGGTCCGCGCGCGGACGGAGATGCTTCGCCAGGCGATGGAAGACCTGGAGCATTCCTACGACATCACGCTGGAGGCACTGGGAGACGCCCTGGACCTGAAGGACTCTGAGACCGAGGGGCACTCCAAACGGGTGACGGCGTACACCATTGCCCTGGCGCGCGCCATGGGCATTTCGCCCGCGGAAATCAAGGTGATCGCGCGCGGCGCATTCCTGCACGACATCGGCAAGATGGCCATTCCCGACGACATTCTCCGCAAGCCCTCCGCTCTCAATTCGGACGAACAGAAGGTCATGCGCGAGCATTGCACGCGGGGCTTCAATATCCTGCGCAAGATCCCGTTTCTCAATGAGGCGGCGGAGATCGTGTTTTCGCACCAGGAGCACTACGACGGCAGCGGCTACCCGACCGGCTTGCGGGGAGGCGAGATCCCCATCGGCGCCCGTATCTTCGCCGTTGCCGACACACTGGACGCCATCACCAGCGACCGGCCTTACCGCAAGGCGAGCAGCTTCGACGCGGCGCGGCAGGAAATTCTGCGCTGCTCGGGCACCCAGTTCGATCCATCGGTTGTCGAGGTCTTCCTCAAAATCCCAAACGAGCTATGGCACGAACTGCGGTCTGAGATCACCGGACAGAACAAGCGCTTTTCGACCTTCGAGCTGGCTCAGCCCACCCGCCAGCGTGGGCGTTAAGCCGGTGTTTCCGGCGCTTTCCCGCAAAAGTTAGAGTGTTGTACAGCTTCGACGACGATCGGCTATCCTGAAGCCAGGATCAGAGGTTTTGCCGGGATGGAGGATCAATCGGAGGGCTGGATCCGCGAGGCCTCGCCAGCGATCGACAACAAAGCCATTCTTCAGCAGCTCGACAGGATGCTGAAGAGCCGCCACTTTCGAAGCAGCCGACGCTATCCTGCCTTTCTTGCGCATATTGTGCGCCGCCGCCTGGAGGGCGATCTCGATAGCCTCAAAGAGAGAATCCTGGGCATCGAGGTCTTCAAGCGCTCCCATGACTACGACACCGGGGCTGACCCCGTGGTGCGCATTACCGCGGGCGAAGTGCGCAAACGCATTGCCCTCTACTACCACGATGAAGGAACGGAGCAGGAACTCCGGATTGAGTTGCCGGCCGGTTCCTACGTTCCGGTGTTCTTCCCCTTCCCCTCGTCGATCGCCGCGCAGGATCTCGCTCTGCTGGAACCGGCCGAGGAGCCCGTTCGTGTCCGGGCTGCACTCAGCGCGAGTCCGGAATTACCGCAGCGAGGCTGGACTTTGCGGTTCTGGATTTTTGCCGCTGCCCTGACCGTAGCCGTGGTCCTCGTTGCGGCAACCGCCTGGTTCCTGGCCTGGAGGTCTTCGCCGCTCCAATCGATGTGGCGGCCCTTCTTCGATTCGCCCGATGAGGGGTTGATTGTGGTGGGAAGCCCGCTCGGGGCCCTGGCGGGATCGGCCGGGAATGGCACCGGCGCGCCCCTGGACAGTCATAGCCACGTATACCTCTCGTTGAACGACGCGTTGGCGCTGGCCGATGTCGCCAGCCTGTTCAAAGTCCATCATCGCTCCTACCGCGTGCAGACGGCAGGCGCTACTTCGCTCGACGACTTGCGCAAGCGGCCGGTGGTGCTGATTGCGGCGTTCGGGAATCCGTGGTCGCGGCGCATTCTCGCCCCGCTGCGGTTTTCACTGCTGCGGCAGCAGGTGGCTCCCGACGGCTCGACGATTCTCGGCAGCATCGTGGACCGGCGCCACCCGGATTCCATGTGGAACTTCGATTTTGCCACGCCGCTGACCGTGAATTCGAAAGACTACGCCATCGTGGCTCGCCTTCATAGCGACCTGACGGAAGGCCCGGTAGCCGTGATCGCGGGGCTCGGCGCGAGTGCCACCGAAAGCGCCGGCGAATTTTTGTCGTCGCCCGAATACCTGCAGCAAGTCAACCTCATCGCGCCCCCCAGTTGGCGCGATAAAAACCTTGAACTCGTGCTCGAGGTTCCAATCGTCGACGGCAAGGCGAGCCATGCCCATATCGTCGCTTCGGAGTTCTGGTAGGACTCCGGCGCCTGGCCATATCTACGCTCCGACCACCTGGAACGCACCCTGATCCCGATATTTCACGACGGCCCTTCGCGTGCCAGCCCTGGCTCCGAAGTTGTTCGAGCGACCGCACAAGTTTACGGCCGGATCATTCCGTCCGCAGGGCCTGCATCGGGTCGACACGGGAGGCGCGCGAAGCCGGCCACCACACTGCCAGCAGCGCCACCGCGGACAGAACCAGCGGCACCGCGACAAACACGGCCGGATCCCAGGGCTTGACGCTGAAGAGAAAACTTGCCATCAGCTTGGTCAGGCCGAAGGATGCGATGATGCCAACCCCCACACCCATGAGAGCCAGCCGCATGCCATGCCACACCACCATTTTGCGAATGGCATGACGGTCGGCACCCAGCGCCATGCGAATGCCCATCTCCTGGGTGCGCTGTGCGACGGAGTAGGCCATCAAGCCGTAGATGCCGATGGCGGCGAGCAGCAACGCCACCGCGCCGAAAATTGTGAGCAGCAGCATATTGAAGCTTTGCCGCGCCGTGGAGTGCCCCATTACTTCATCCATGGTGCGGATATGGGCGACCGGGAACCCGGCGCTCGCGATGCGCAACTGTTCGGTGATGGCAGGAATGGACGGGTGCGGGTCGCCGTGGGTGCGCACCAGCCAGAAGAGCGGCTGGATATTGGCGTACGCTGCGTTATAGCCATCCGAGACCTGGGCAATGGGAGCGATCATCATGGGGTCGGCAGGATTGGCAAGACCGCTGTCGTGGAAGTCCGCGACGACGCCGATGATCGTTTCCATCCTGAAGTGCTCCCCTGAGGTGTCTTCGTGATTGATGTGCTGCCCTACAGGGTCCTGGTCAGGGAAGAATTTCCTGGCGAAGGCCTCATTGATGAGATCCACACTGGGCGCTTCCGCATTGTCGTTTTCAGTGAAATCGCGTCCACGCAGTAAGGGGATCCTGAACAGGCTGAGGTAACCCGGCGTGATGCTCATCCACTGGCTCCCACAGCAGTCCTTCTCGACCCGACGCCCGACGATCTGGAACCCCACGCCATCTTCGACATCAATGGGTCTCCAAAATCCTGCCGCCGCAACTTCCACTCCAGGGAGGGCATTGAGCCGGTTGCGCCCATCGAGCAGGAGCTGAGCCAGGCCGGCCGTGTTCTGGTAGCGCGGTCCGTTGAGCGACATTTCCATGGTGAGCACATTGTGCGCATCGAATCCCGGACCCACCTCATGGAGAGCGATGAAGGTTCGAATGAGCAGCGCCGCGCCGATCAGCAGCACAAGGGCCAACGAGATTTCGCTCATGACCAGCAGCGAGCGGGCTTTTCCTTCACGGAGCCCGGTCCCGGAGCGGTTGCCACCCTCTTTCAGTGAGGAATTCAAGTCGGAGCGCGAAGCGCTGAAGGCGGGGAACAGTCCAAAGAGGACGCCTGTCAGCAGCGAGACACCAAGGGTGAAGCCGAGCACGCGCCAATCCATGGTGATGGCAGAGCCGTTCTCGCCGATGCGAGGCAGGCCGGCGGGACTGACGGCAAGCAGGGCGCGCATTCCCAGAACGCCGAGCGCCATGCCGAGAATGCCGCCAGCCAGGGAAAGCAACAAACTCTCCGTGAGCAGTTGGCGCACGATGCGTCCGCGGCCGGCTCCCAGTGCGGAGCGGATAGCGAGCTCGCGTTTGCGGACCGTGGCGCGCACCAGCAGCAGGTTGGCGACATTGGCGCAGGAGATCAGAAGCACCAGTGCTACCGCACCCAGCATCATCATCAGCGAATTACGCGCGTCGCCGATGATGCTGTCGCGTAAAAGTCCAACCGTAAAATACGGGCGCCAATCCGTGTTTGGAAACTCACGGTGGTACTCTGGGCCCGCCGCCCGCAATTGGGCATTGGCCTGCGCCACGGTTACGCCGGGCTGGAGCAGTCCAGTTACTTCAAAGAAGAGGTTCATGTCGCTGCTGACCGGGTCAAACTGAAACGGCAGCCAGAGGTCGGCCTGCGGGTCGGCGATGAAATCCTTCCCGGTCACCCCGACGACGGTATAGGGCTCATTGCCGAGGGAGAGAGATTTTCCCACGATGGTCTGGTCGCCGCCGAACCTGCGCTGCCACAGGCCGTAGCTCAACACCACCACTTTGCCGCCGTGGGGCGAGTCCTCCCGGGGCGTGAAGGTCCGTCCCAGCACCACGGGCGCGCCATACACGCGGAAGTAGGCCTCCGTAACGTGAATCCCATGGACTTGCTCCGGATGCCCGCCGGTGAGGTTAAAGCCAGGGCCCGCGTTGTCGTATGCCACGACCTCCTTAAACACCGCCGTTTGCCGCTGGAAGAAGTGAAATTCGGGGATGTTATGGAGGTTGTTGGCAAGTCCGGCCGTGTGGGCCAGAAAATCAACCATGCGATCGGCGTCGGGATATGTAAGCGGCTTGAGCAGAACCGTATTCACGACGGAGAAGATGGCGGTGTTGGCTCCAATGCCGAGCGCCAGTGCGGCGACCGCGGCGATCGTGAATCCCGGATTACGCCGCAGCTGGCGCAATCCCAACAGGACATCGCCCCAAACGCGCTCGATGCGCGCGCCCGCGCGATGATCCCGTAGAGCCTGTTTCATCGGCCCGTCCTGTCGAACGACTCAATGAATGTGCCCTGCTTCCCCGCGGCGTGTCAATAGAAGTTTGGGGCGCCGCGAGACAGACTTGTGTGTGCGCGGGTGACCTGGCATTCGTGGCGCCGGCCGCGTTTGACGCGCCCACAACATTTTCCTATTCGTCTCGCAATGCAACCATGGGGTCAACCCTGGCTGCACGCCGCGCGGGCAGCCAGCATGCGAGGAAAGCAGCGAGGGCGAGGACAAGCACGCCTGCCCCGTAGGTGCGTAGATCGTTTGCGGAGATCTCATACAGCTGGCTCTGCAGATAGTGCCCGAGGGCCCAGGCTGCAGCCACGCCCAGCGCGAGGCCGGGGATCACCATCGCGAATCCGCGGAAGAATACATTCCCAAAAACCGACTCCGGGGAGGCGCCCAGGGCCATGCGGATACCGATTTCGCGGGACCGGCGCCCGACGTTAAAAGCCAGAACCCCATAAAGGCCTACCGAAGCCAGAACGAGCGCAACCGCGGCGAACGAGCCGATCAGTTTTGATTGAAAAGACTTGGTGGAAATGGACTCCGCGATCCGGAATGAGAGCGGACGCACGTCATACACCGCTTCTGTCGTGGTCATGTGGCGCAGCTGTGCCTTGGCGGCTTCGATCAGAGAAGCCGGGTTTCCACGGGTGCGCATGAGCAACGAATATTCCGGGAAGAATGCGAATTGACGAAGAGAGATGTAGTACTCGTCGTGGTCGGTCTGGTCCAGACTGTACTGGGAACTGTCGCCGACGACGCCAATCACGGTGCAATGGGCGATTTCGAGGTCGGGCGGCCCCATGATGATGGCTTTGCCAATGGCGTCCTGCCCGGGCCAATACCGCTGGGCAAAGCTGCGGGTCACAATGATATCCACGGGCAGCTTGCGCAATGCGGGGATGATTTCATCCATTTTGGGCGCATCGGAAGCGAAGGCCGGCAATGGCTCCTGCCCGCTGAAGAAGCGCCCTTGAAGCAGCGGTATCCCCATGGCGCGGAAATAATCGCGGGTAACAATTCGGAACGACGCGGCGGGAAACTCGGTGGGCGGGGGCACGGGGCGGTCTGCCACTCGAAATTGATTATGCGACTCGTTGGCACCGAAGGCCAGGTTGCTGGTGACGGCCGCTGCTTCGACGCCTGGCAGTTCGGCCAGGCGCTCCACGGCGTCCTGATAAAAGGCGGCGGTGCGCAGCTGCGATTCGCCCAGGCGCGCACCCGGAGAAGCGAGATTCAACGACAGCACATGTTCCGGCTCGTATCCTAGCGGCCGGTTTGAAAGTGTCCACAGACTGCGCAGGATCAGCCCGGCACTCACGAGCAGCAAGGTGGCCGAGGCGACCTGGGCCACGACGAGCAGATCGGGAGTGCGGACGCCGCCATGGAAGGACCTGGCGGCTGCCGTGCGATCTTTGAGCACCGCATTGGGGTTGGTGCGCGAGAGCTGCCAGGCTGGAAAAAGCCCGAAGCCTATTCCGGTGAGCAGTGTGATCAGTAAGGCAAAGCTTTCGACACGAATATCCAGAAGGGAGACATGACCGGCATTGAGTTGCAGCAGTTCGAAAGGCACCAGGGAACTGAGCGTGACGCTGATCGCAACTGCCAGTGCCAGGCCCAGCGAGCCTCCAATGATGGCAAGCAGAAGGCTTTCAACCAGGAGCTGGCGTGCAAGTCGATTGCGAGCGGCGCCGAGGGCCGCACGGATGGCCATTTCGCGATCGCGGGCGCAGGATCGGGCCAGAGAGAGCGTGGCTATGTTCACGCAGACGATGAGGAGAACCAGGCCCACCGCGCCCATCAGCAGCAGCTGACGAGGCTTGGCGTCATTCATGAGGTGCTGATGAAGACTCATGAGCCTGACGCCGACGAAGCTGTTGCTCTTGGGATAGAGTTCCCCCAGATGCGCCGCAATGGACTCTATCTCGCTGGTCGCCGAAGCCAGAGAGACACCCGGCTTGAGGCGACCCAGGACCATTGCGTTGCTGTGATTGTTGCGCGTCTGCATGTAGAACTGCTCGACAAACGGTCCAAGAGGCAGGACCAGTTCGGAGTCGCTGAAAAAATTGAACGCCGGGGAAAGAACCCCGACGATGGTGGCAGACTTGCCGTCTACCTGGACGGCGCGGCCGATGACTTGCCTGTCGGCATTGAATCGCCGGGACCATGTTGTGTGGGTCAGGATCAGGACCAGCGGCGCACCGGGTCGATCATCGTCGGCGCTCAAGTCGCGTCCTAGCAGGGGCTGGAAGCCGAGCACCTTGAGGAAGTCATGATCGACCATGACCGTCGACACGCGATCCGTGCCCAAATGTGTTGTAAGGTTCACGGGGGCACTCGTCCGATAAGTCGTCAGTGCGGAAAACGATGTCTGCTCGCGCTTCCAGTCAACGAAGTTCGGGTACGAGACGGGCATGACACCATCCGCATTGAGCGGGCGTTCGTTGATGTGAACGAGCCGGCTGGAGTCCAGGTAAGGCAGCGGCCGAAAAAGAGTCGCATTCAGCACTCCGAAGAATGCCGTGTTCGCGCCGATGCCCAACGCCAGCGTGATGACCGCGACGATCGTGAATGCGGGACTCTTGCGCAATTGCCGCGCGGCGAACAATACATCTTGCTTCAAATAGTTGGTCATTGTCCGTGCCCCTTGCCTGTGATGGCATGCGGACCTCCACGCATCCCGTTCAATTCGATAAAGGCAATTTGCTTGCCATGTCCGATGCGGGCATAAGCGAAATTATTTCAATGCTCTACGCGGTGAGCCGTGATGTGAATCACGCGATGTTTTGTCCGCTCGCAGAGATTGTTTCCGGAAATGAACACTGGCAATTGGAGACTGCCCGGATTACGCGTTCGTCAGCCATGGCCTGGTGCATGGGCAACATTTCTTTCGCACGCAGGGAATAAAAGCGCAGCCAGGCAGTTTGCATCGGTACATCGGCTTACACGCTGGTGACACAGAGCATGAGGAGCAATCATGAAAGAGATCGGGGACTGGAATAATGCAGCTGACGAGACCGCCGTATCAGGGCAGGAATCGATCAGCGTTGATGGTGTGGACCGCCGCGGTTTTCTCAAGTGCATGGCCTGGGCTGGTACGGGGCTGGTGTGGACCTTCGCCGGAGGCGTTCCCGTTTCGCACGCTTTCGGCGGGCCCAGGCACGGAAGCCGGCAGGCGGACTTCAGTTTTGTGCAGATCAGCGACAGCCATATCGGATTCAACAAGCCCGCCAATACCGACGTCACCGCAACGCTGCAGGCCGCACTCGACAGAATCAGCGCGGAGACAGTCGCGCCGGATTTTCTCATCCATACCGGCGACCTGACCCACGGATCGAAAGCGGCTGAGTTCGATACGCTCGACCAGGTTTTGACGGCGACGAAGCGACAGGTCTTCTATGTTCCGGGTGAGCACGACACCTCGGTCGATGACGGGAAACTGTACCTGGACCGCTATGGCAAAGGGAGC
>DASXGD010000016.1:0-3943 GCA_036489245.1 Occallatibacter sp.
TCCGCGTCTGCGTATCGAGCCGTATGAGTACGGTAGCCCGCTAGCATCGTGCCGTTGGGCTTTTGATCAGCACGAGCGATGCTGGAACTTCGCTGGTTCCCAGCTCGCCTGCGGTCTGCTGGTTCGCGAAACCCGCCACCCTCGGGGATCACCCAAAACCGGCCATAGAGGATCACTTCAAAACCGGCCAACGATAACCATCATTCAGGACGTTGATTTTGACGCGAGGGTAGCTACCCTCGGTCGATGTGAGCAATGTCTTGAAAGAAGAAAAGAAACAGCAAGTTATCGCGTTAGGGCGGCTGGGTTGGTCGACGCGAAAGATTGAGGAAACCACCGGCGTCCGCCGGGAGACAGCCGCGGATTATCTGCGGGCGGCCGGCGTTGCGGTGCGGCCACCCGGTGTTTGGGGACGGACCGCGCCGGCAAAACCGGCCAACGAAGTGACCCCCGACCTTCCGCCAAAACCGGCCAGTCCAGCCGATCAGGTGACCCCCGACTCTGGCGTGACATCGGCGCCACCAGTTGTACCCGCCGAGATCGCAGCCGGCGCCCGCAGTGCATGCGAACCGTTCCACGAAGAGATTGAACTGGCGCTATCCAAAGGCCGCAACGCCAAGGCCATCTGGCAGGACATGGTCGATGCCAGCGGCTTCAGCGGCAGTTATCAAAGCGTCAAGCGCTTCATCCGCAATCTCCGCGGCAAATCAACGCCGGAAGCCTGTGCGGTGATCGAAACCGCTCCTGGTGAAGAAGCTCAAGTCGATTACGGATCGGGCCCTCTGGTGCGCGATACCGATAGCGGCAAGTATCGCCGTACACGGCTGTTCGTGCTGACTCTGGGCTATAGTCGCAAAGCGGTCCGGCTGCTTACCTTCCGTTCCAGTTCGCGAGTTTGGGCGGAATTGCACGAGACTGCCTTTCGCCGTCTTGGTGGCGTGACTCGTGTCGTGGTCCTGGATAATTTGCGCGAGGGCGTGCTCAAGCCGGACATCTACGATCCCACGCTCAACCCGCTCTACCACGACGTGCTGGCGCACTATGGCTCGGTGCCGCTACCTTGCCGCGTGGGCGATCCGGATCGTAAAGGCAAGGTGGAGTCCGGAGTCGGTCACGCTAAGAAAACGCCGTTGAAAGGACAGCGTTTCGAAAGTCTGGCCGAAGCCCAAGCCTACCTGGATCACTGGGAAGAGCGCTGGGCCGACACCCGCATTCACGGCACCACCAAACGCCAAGTGGCGGCCATGTTCGCCGAAGAAAAACCGGCGCTGCTGCGGCTGCCGCTCGAGCCCTTCCGCTATTACCAATACGGCAAGCGCAAGGTCAATCTGGATGGCTGCGTGGAAGTTGATGCAGCCTATTACAGCGCGCCGCCGGGATGGGTCGGCCAGGAAGTCCCGGTGCAATGGGATGGTCGCACCGTCCGCCTGCTACACCCGCAGACCGGACAACTGCTGCGCGAACACCTGCCACAGGTACGCGGCAAACATCGAATCCCAGATGAAGACCGGCCCAAGCAGACGCCTCCAGGTATCCAACATCTGCTGCTGCGCGCAGCCAAGGCCGGTCGGCAGATCGGACTGGCATGCCGATCGATGTACGAAGAAGGCGGGCAAGAGGCTGTGCGCCGCATCCAAGGTATGCTTTCGTTGGCCAAGAAGCACGGACCGGCGGTGGTGAATGAGACATGTGTACTGGCCCTGGAGGCCGGCGCGGTCAACCATTATCGTTTCGTTCGCCGTTATCTGGAGCAGGGTCCACAACTGCCGTTGAGCTTGCGCCAGGTCGATCCACTCATCCGCGAGCTCACCGAATATCGCGATTTCATTCAAAGCAAAATTCAGGAGAACCAACTATGAACCTCATCGAATTACAACGTGCCTTGCGGCAACTCCGGCTCGGCGGCATGGCCACTGTGCTGGAGACGCGATTACGACAAGCGCAGAGCGAAAACATGCCGCCGATCGATCTGATGTCGTGTCTGGTCAGCGACGAATTGAGCCGGCGCAGTGACCGTCTGCTGGAACGCCGGCGCAAACAAGCCGAGTTCCGAGACCCGGACAAAACACTCGATAATTTCGACTTCAACTTCAATCCCAAGATGAACCGCAGTCTGGTCTTCGATCTGGCCACCGGCGCCTTCATCAGCAAACGCGAAGACGCATTGTTTCTTGGTCCCGGCGGCGCCGGCAAGAGTCATCTGGCTCAAGCCATCGGTCAGGCGGCCATTCAACAGAACTACCGCGTGATGTATCGGGAAACGCATGTGCTGCTTGATGATCTGGCCGACGCCGTCACCGATGGCACGCGCAAACAGTTCATGGAATCGGTGAGTAGTGTGCCGCTGCTCATCATCGACGATTTCGGCATGCGCAAGCTTCCGCACACCGCGGCCGAAGATCTGCTCGAAATCATCATGCGGCGTTATGAACGTGCGAGCACGCTGTTGACTTCGAACCGGCCAGTAGAAGACTGGGGAAAACTGCTGGGCGATGCAGCCGCAGTCACTGCCATGCTGGACCGTCTGCTGCATCACGGGCACGTGCTCAAGTGTGGGCCGAAGAGCTGGCGCACGCGATTGGCTGCAGGCACTACAGCGGACAGTCAGGCGCGCAAAGAAAACGGGCAATAGGGAAGGAATAGGTCTCGATGATCAACCAGGATTGTGAACTCGATGCTTTCAAACGGAACATCGATCTGCGGCAGTTTGCCGAGAATCTCGGCTATCAAATCGACCGGCGCGAAAGCTGGAGGGGGAGCGCGGTGCTGCGGTGCGGCGCCGATAAAATCGTCGTCAAGCGCAATGGCAATGGTCATTACGTTTTCTTCTCGTTACGGGATGACGACGACAACGGTACCGTGATCGATTTCGTGCAGCGACGCCAACATCTAAGCCTGGGGGCTGTGCGTCAGGTTCTCCGGCCATGGATCGGCCGGTCTGCGAGCGCAGCGCAGTTTCCTCAGTTGCCGCCGGCCAACCCAGACCGGATGCGTATCGAACGCGATTATCGGCGCATGGCGGAGCCACAACGGTATCCATACCTGGAGCGCGATCGCTGTTTGCCGGCAGTCGTGCTATCGTCGCCGCGGTTTCGAGGTCGCATGCGGATCGACGCTCGCGGCAACACCGTATTTCCGCATTTCGACGCTGCGGGGTTGTGTGGCTATGAGATCAAGAATCGCGGCTTTACGGGCTTTGCCGCAGGTGGCCAAAAGGGCCTCTGGTTCTCGCATGCTTGGCCGGACGACTGGCGCCTGGTGTTGACCGAAAGCGCCATTGACGCGCTCTCTTACGCCACGCTGTTTCCGGACTCTGAGGATCAGACCCGGTATGCCAGCCTGGGCGGCAGGCCCAGTTCGCGGCAAATGGAACTGGTCCGAGCGGCTGTCAGCAGGCTGGCCGGCGGGGCCGAGGTTGTGGCGGCGTTCGATGCAGATGAAGCGGGATGCTGGTTGGTGGTCGTGATTGGCGACGTGGTGGGCACGGTCAGGCACCAGGCAGCGAGGAGTGATTTGGGTTTCCGGGTTCACCTTCCGGCGACGGAAGGTGAAGACTGGAATCAGGTCCTGGTAAAAAACCGGACTGGATCAAATTCGGCTTGCCAAACGGGTGGCCGATAGGGTACAAAAGGTTGGTCCAGGATGATGGTTCCGTTGGCCGGTTTTGAAGTGACCCTCTATGGCCGGTTTTGAAGTGACCCCCGAGGGCAGGCGGCGGAACTTGTCTTCCCAGCCGAACACCCGCTCAATGGTATGGAACCGTTCCTGGAAGATGGCGAGGTTGAAAAGCGGCTTGCGGCCTCGCTTGGAGAGTTTTCTGCCACGGGGATTCGCGTTGATGTTGGGGACCATGGCGCGATTGAAAATGGCTTTGCGATTCATTCGACAATCGTAGACGCCATCCAGGCTGACGACGGTTCCTTGCAGGGCAAAGCCGACGACT
>DASXGD010000043.1:0-6491 GCA_036489245.1 Occallatibacter sp.
AGACTCCCCCCTTCATGCGCGCCACCACCTTCGCCAGCATGGACACGCCCGGCCCCTTCGAGAAGCACGCCACCGAGGCCTACTTCAATGTCACGCTGCCCGACAAATCGATGACACCCAAAGAAGTTGAAGGCTACATGCACTCCTTCAACAAGGGCACCATCATCTCCACCGCCGTCCATGAGGCCTACCCCGGCCATTACGTCCAGTTCCTGTGGGTTCCCCAGGCCCCCAGCCGCGTGCGCAAGCTGCTTGGCGCCAACACTAACGTCGAAGGCTGGGCTCACTATTGCGAACAGATGATGCTTGACGCCGGCTATGGCCAGCCCGGCACGGGCGCAAAAGATGCGCGCGAAGCGAAATTTCTCCGCCTCGGCCAGTTGCAGGACGCACTGCTTCGCAACGCCCGCTTCATTGTCGGCATCCAGATGCACAGCGGCAAAATGACCATCGACCAGGCGATCGAGTTCTTTCAGAAGGAAGGCTATCAATCCAAAGAGACAGCGGCGGTCGAAACCAAGCGCGGCACCGGCGACCCGACGTATCTCTACTACACCCTGGGCAAGCTTGAAATCATGAAGCTGCGCGAAGACCTCAAGGCCAAGCAGGGCGCGGCCTTCTCACTCGAGCAGTTTCACAACGAGTTTCTGAAGCAGGGCTTCCCGCCCATCAAGATCGTCCGCGAAGCCATGCTGGGCGACAACTCGCCGACGCTCTGAGTGGAGTTGGCACAGCTAAGCGGGGGGCCAAACGAGCAGCTTTCACACTCCGCTCCCAGGGAACCCGTGACGAACAGAAAATGTGATTGCTACATCGAAGTGGACAGGAGAAAACAGAACATCGCAGCTCCCAGCGCCGCCACACGATAGCGGTGCATCCTGTCCCATTTCCGGTGTTGCTGCCGGGCCACTTCAGCCACGGAAGTGGAGCCGAGCTGCGCCAGACGGTTATTGATTGGCACCAGAAAAAGAATCGTGAGCACGATGACGGTGGCCCAGATTACGCTGGCGATGGCCAGCAGGGCCGCTCCTGATTCGTGCCGCCGGACGATCGTTTCGGCAATCAGCAAGACGAAACTCGCGATGTACCAGAACGGCATGGCTGTTCCCAGCCTCTTGGCGAACAGGCGCGTGGCCGTCAGCTGTACCGGATTCTCGAGCTTCCACAGAATCGGATCGATAAACACGGCCACGGCGAGTTCGGTGCCGATCATCAGGCCAATGCAACCGGTGGTAATGATGTCCAGAGTCCGCAACATTAACTCTCCTGCGGTTTAGACGCGATCCAAATGCTGCTCGATTCATTCCGGCTTGCCGATCGAGTCGCGGGCAGCCGCGAATTTTATTGGCGTTTCACTCCGATTCCGCGCTACACTCTAAAGACCCGCCGGACCCCGGCCCATGGAGGAGAACAATGTTCCAGCCCAGCGTCGTACGAATTCGACCTATCTGCTGAACATTGCCTCGGGCTTTCAAGCCATTGCCGCAACCTGCGACAACCCCGAGGAAGACTCAGCCCCGGGTGATTGCACTGCACAACTTAGATTGACCGCAGCGTGACCCCATCGCTTCGTGCCCCGCGCATCCGCGTGGCATGTGGAGCTTCCCCATGTCCGTTCTTGAAACCACCACGCCGCAGCCGGCCGACGGCCGCGTGCGCAGCTTATGGTCTTCGGTGCGTGAAGCCCTCAAGGGCTCGCACCAGGACTACACTACGGGCAGTCTCAACCGCTCCATCCTCCTGCTTGCCATTCCCATGGTGCTGGAGATGGTGCTCGAGTCGCTTTTTGCCGTCGTCGATGTCTTCTGGGTGGGCCGCCTGGGCGCCAATGCTGTGGCCACCGTCGGCCTGACCGAGTCGCTGCTGGCCCTGGTCTTTGCCATCGGCCTTGGGCTCTCCCTTTCCACCACTGCCATGGTCGCCCGCCGTATTGGCGAAAAGGATCCCGAGGATGCTGCCATCGCCGGAGTGCAGGCGGTCGTGCTCGGGCTTGTGATCTCGCTCGGGATGGGCATCCCCGCCGGCATCTATGCGCCGCAACTGCTTCACCTGATGGGAGCCTCGCCGGCCATCGTCGCGGAAGGCTCCGGCTACGCTCGCATCGCGCTGGGCGGATGCGGCGCCATCATCCTGTTGTTTCTCAACAACGCCATCTTCCGCGGCGCGGGCGATGCGGCCATCGCCATGCGCCTGCTGTGGGTGTCAAACATCATCAACCTCATCCTCGATCCATGCCTCATATTCGGTCTCAGGATCGGGCCTGTCGCGTTTCCGCACCTCGGCGTCACTGGTGCGGCGCTCGCTACCTTCACCGGCCGCAGCATCGGCGTGCTCTACCAGTTCTACCGGCTGCTCAAGGGTTCGGAGCGCATCCGTGTCCTGATCCGCCACCTGCGCATCAACATGGGCGTCATGCTGCGCCTGTTGCGGGTTTCGCTTACCGGGATGTTGCAGTTCGCCATCGCCAATGCGAGTTGGATCTTCCTGGTGCGAATTGTCTCCATCTTCGGCTCTGACTCCGTGGCCGGCTACACGGTTGCTATTCGCATCGTGGTGTTCTTCGTTCTCCCCTCGTGGGGGTTGAGTAACGCCGCGGCCACGCTCGTCGGCCAGAACCTGGGTGCGCGCCGGCCGGAACGGGCCGCCGAGGCTGTCTGGCGTACGGGCTTCTACAACATGCTGTTTCTTGGTTCCATCGGCATCTTCTTCATCATTTTTGCCACGCCGGTGGTCAAACTGTTCGTTGTCGACCCGGCTGTTATACCCATTGCCGCTGTCGCTCTGCGAACCTTCGCCTGCGGAAATGTCGGCTACGCCTACGGCATGGTGATGCTGCAGGCGTTCAATGGCGCTGGCGATACCCTGACGCCGACGATCGTCAACTTCTTCGGCTTCTGGGTATTGGAATTGCCCCTGGCGTGGCTATTGGCCATCAACCTCCACCTCCGCGCCGAGGGCGCATTTCTAGCCATCGTCATCGCGGAATGCTCCATGGCTGTCGCCGGCATCATCCTGTTCCGGCAAGGTCGATGGAAAAAGAAAATGATCTGAGCAAGGCAGTGCACCCGAGGCCGCGAAGAAATTTTTCCCGGCCTCGATTTCTTGTTCGATCCGCGGAATCTCCTGGCCCCCCGGTTACATCTGAGAGAATGATGTTGGTGAATCCGAAGCTAAATTCTGCCGTCCGGCGGGTGCGCGTGTTTGTGTGCGCCGCGCCCATCTGCGCCGGATCCCTCCTGTTTGGCCAGGGTCAGAACCCGTCGTCCGTCGCCAATCCGTATTTCGGCAGCGTCACTGCCCATCCCGTCACGGATGACATCCTGAAGTTGTCTCTCGATGACGCTGTGCACCGCGGACTTGAGACCAATCTCGGACTCAAGCAGGCGGAGTACAGCGAAAAGGCGATCGACGGCCAGAAACAGCAGGCCCTGCAGGAATTCCTGCCCACCATCACACTTGTCGGCGATACAGGTTTTTATCAGCACAACCTGGCGGCGCTGGGTTTTGGCTCGGGATTCATCGACAAGATCGGAGACTTGTTTCCGGGCGGCCTTCCATCCGGCTTCTCTCTCATTACCCACGACACGCTCACCGAGGGCAAATTCGAGCTGAAGCAGACTCTTTTCTCAGGCCCGGTCATCGCCGGCTGGCGGGCGGCGGGAGCGGCGACGCGCGCCGCCCATTTTTCCAAAATGTCCGCCCGCGGCGAAGTGGTGCAGCAGGTCGCCTCCGCCTATCTGCACGCCATTGCCGCGGCCAGCGAGGTAGACAACACCCAGGCGCTTGTACAGCAAGCCCAGGTTCTCCTCGACCAGGCGCACGCGGCGCACGCGGCCGGCACGGCCTCCAATCTGGACGAACTCCGCGCCAGAGTGCAGCTCCAGGCCCAGCAACAGTCCCTGATCAATGCCCAGAACAATCTTGACAAGGAACTGATCCTGCTCAAGCGCGAAATCGGCCTCGATCCTGGCCAGAAGATCAACCTTACCGATCGCGCACCTTACAGCGATCTGGCCACGCAAACCCCGGACGAAGTCCGCGCCGTGGCCTACAAGAATCGACAGGATTACCAAAACCTGCAGAACCAAGTAGTCGAGTACAAGGCTATCTACAACGCTTATCGCAGCCAGCGCCTGCCCACCCTCAGCTTCTCCGGCAACTATGGAGTCAGTGCTGTCGCCGGCGTGGGTACGCATGGAACGTTTGTCGCCCAGGGCACGCTGAGTGTTCCGATCTTTCGCGAAGCCAGTCTCCGCGGTAACGAGCAGGCCTCGCGTGCGGAGCTCGATTCGGTCAACTCCCAGCTTGACAGCCTCCGCGGGCAAATCGACCAGCAGGTGCGTTCCGCACTTCTCGACGTCGGAGCCACTGCAAAGCTTGTCGAAGTCTCACGGTCCAATGTCGAGTTGGCCACGCGCGCCCTCAGCGACGAAACTGACCGGGTCAATGCAGGCGTCGACGACAACCTGCCCCTGGTGACTGCCCAGGCCACTTTAGCCAATGCACAAACCACATTGGTCGAGAGCCTCTACCAGTACAATGTCTCCAAGCTGGCGCTGGCCCGTGCCTCGGGCGTTCTCGAACAGCAGTACCGCGTTTACCTCGGGCGATAAAAGCCGGCAAAAAGGTACGGCCGATCCCGAAGTCACGTTTCAACGGCCCGTACGCACGTCCTCTTGCCTCACCTAACGAAGCCGCATAGTACATTCAGCTGCGAATCTGAACGTCTCTTCCGCATCTGTCGAGTGGACTCAAAGAAGATGCTGGTCCTATCGGTTGAGACAGTCCGGCAACCCTCCCTGTAACGTAGATTCGAGAGGCACCAATACCATGTCCCGGAAGCTGACGATCAAGTACTATGTTGAGCCTGACGCGGGGGCCCTCGCACGCCGTGCCGCCCACCATTTCGTGGAAATGGTTTCTGAGGCCGCCGAGGCCAATGGCCGTGTCCGCATCGCCATCAGCGGAGGGTCGACTCCCAAGGCGGCCTTTCAGTTGCTTGCCGATCCTAACCAGCCCTGGCGCCAGCGTATGCCTTGGGAAGCTCTGGAGATTTTCTGGGTAGACGAACGAACCGTGCCGCCCGATCACCCCGAAAGCAATTACCGCATGACCCGCGAAGCCCTGCTCGATCACGTGCCGCTTTACCCCCAGCAGATCTACCGCATGGGAGGCGAGCTGGAGCCCGAAGTCGCCGCTGCCCGCTACGAATCCGAACTTCGCAACGCCTTCCGCCTCGAAGGCGCGGAGAGCCCTCGTTTCGACCTCGTCTCGCTGGGCATGGGCGACGATGGCCATACCGCCTCGCTCTTTCCCCATACCGCAGCTCTCCACGAGTTGGGCCGCCTCGTCACCGCCAACCAGGTTCCGCAGAAAGATACCTGGCGCATCACCCTCACCTGGCCGGTGATCAACCATGCCCGCTCCGTGTTTTTTCTTATTGCCGGGGCCGACAAGGCCGCCCCGGTTCACGAGGTTTTCACAGGACCGCGCGATCCCGAACGGCTACCCAGCCAACTCATATGGCCCTCAAGCGGTATACTCACTCTGTTTTTGGATAAGGCCGCTGCTGCACTTCTACCCGCAACGGATGGGGAAGGCTGCGGCGTTCTGGAGAGAGAAAGATGATTCTGGCCGGAGACGTAGGCGGCACCAAGGTTCACCTGGCGCTGTACGACTTTATTAACGGAAAATTGGCCTATTCCAGGGAAGAACGATTTCCAGCCAAGGACTATTCCGGCCTCGAAGCCATCGTGAAGGAGTTTCTCGGCGCCGACCAGCCCTGGGCTGCATGCTTTGGGGTACCCGGTCCGGTGCGTCACGGGCGCCTCCGCCTGACCAATTTGCCGTGGACACTCGACAGCCACGAACTCGCCGTCGCCCTCCACATCCAGCATGTGTTCCTGATCAACGACCTCGAGGCCAACGGCTATGGTATCGCCGAATTGGCCCCCAACCAGATTCACACTTTGAGTGATGGCGATCCCGGCCAGCTCGGCAATCGCGCCCTGATTGCGGCCGGCACCGGCCTGGGCGAGGGCCTCCTGATCTGGAATGGTCACATGCACATCCCCTACCCTTCAGAAGGCGGCCATGCTGATTTCTCCCCGCGCAATGAAGATGAAATCGACCTTCTGCGCTTTCTCAAGCAAAAGTACAACGGCCGCATCAGCTGGGAGCGGGTTGTCAGCGGCATGGGCATGACCAACATCTACGAGTTTTTGCGCGACGTGCGCGGGATGGAAGAGCCCGCCTGGCTCGCCAAGGAGATGGCCGCGGCTGACGATCCTAATTCAATAATTACGGAACAGGGTCTAGCCGCCAAAAGCGAGATTTGCGAAAAGACTCTTGACATGATTGTGTCGGCGTATGGCGCCGAAGCCGGCAACCTTGCGCTCAAAGTGATGTCTGTCGGCGGTCTCTACGTTGGCGGCGGCATCGCGCCGCGGATCCTTGAGAAGCTGAAGGACGGAACATTCATGAAGGCTTTC
>DASXGD010000098.1:0-2744 GCA_036489245.1 Occallatibacter sp.
ATTCCGCACGCTGAGCGGGCAGGACCTGAACGATCCTTCGAGCCCGCCGCTGCCGCTGCGAACACCGAGCCTGGATGAGTTGCGCGCGGGCACGATCGGGTTCTTTGAGGATGATGGCCTCGTTCCGGTGACGCCTGAAACGCGGGCCACAGTGCATGGCGCTGCGGAAGTGCTGCGTGCCGCCGGGTTCCGCGTAGAGCCGTTCCGCCCGCGCACTCTGGAACAACTGCGCAAATTGTGGTGGACATTTTTCGTGCAGTGCGGCGCCATGTTCTACGCGCCACAGATTTGCGGCAAGCATGAGCAGCTGAGCCCGATCTTCCGGGAGTTCCTGTGCATTGCCGAGTCTGTTCCGCCCCTGAGTGCGACACAGCTGCTGAATGCCTGGGCCGAACTTGACCTGCTGCGAGCGAAGACGCTGGAAGAGCTGCGGGATTATCCGGTGTTGCTGTGCCCGGTGGCGAGCGTGCCGGCGTTCCGGCACGGAGAGCGAAGCTGGTCGATCGACGGGCTGACGGTTGCGTATCTTGATGCGGTGCGCCACACCCAGTGGTTCAATGCGCTGGCGGCGCCGGCGGCCGTGGTACCGGTCGGGCGATCGCCCGAAGGCCTGCCCATCGGGGTGCAGATTGTGGCGCGGCCGTTTGAGGATGAGGTCGCGTTGGGCGTTGCGGCTGTGGTTGACGCTGCGTTTGGTTATCAGGCTCCGCCGCTGGCGCTGGCTCGATAGTGCCGCACAGTCAAGTTCATAGATCACAGACAGTTGTTTATTCCCGACCATACAAACATCGTGGGGTGTGAGCGCGATCACATGTCATTGCATCCTCCATCTTTGGATGGAGGTGCGGCATGAATGGCCGGAGTAGCCTGAACCTTCCCCAGACTGGAGCAGCAGGCGTGCGCGAAAGCTGGCACGAACGCTTTGCCGAATCACCGGATGTATTGAAGAGCGAGCATCGCTGGCAGACTGTAGTTCCGGTGCTCGATCTGGAGATCGGCGGAGACGAATTCATCACCATGGCGGGGCCGTGCTCGGTCGAAACCGAGTCCCAGCTCCTGGCCACTGCCGATCACGTTCGCCGCGCAGGTGCCCGCGTTCTGCGCGGAGGCGCCTTCAAGCCGCGCAGCTCGCCCTATGCCTTCCAGGGGCTCGGGCTCGAAGGGCTCAAGCTGCTCGCCCTCGCCCGCGAAGAGAGCGGCCTCGCCGTCGTCACCGAGGTGATGTCGGAAGACGACGTCGCCCTGGTAGCCGATTATGCCGACATTCTGCAGATCGGCAGCCGCAACATGGAAAACTTCTCGCTGCTCGAAGCGGCGGCGCGCTCCGGCCGGCCCATTCTGCTCAAGCGGGGCATGGTCGCGACGATAGCCGATTTTCTGCGCTCCGCGCAGTGCATTCTCGACAACGGCAATCCCAACGTGATTCTTTGCGAGCGCGGAATACGCACGTTCGAGACGGCCACGCGCAATACCTTCGATGTGGCTGCGATTGCGCTGCTCAAGCACATCTCGCATCTGCCGGTTGTCGCCGATCCCAGCCATGCCTGTGGCCGCCGGGAACTGGTGCCGGCGCTGGCGCGCATCGCCGTGGCCGCGGAAGCCGATGGTCTGCTGGTTGAAGTGCACCCCAATCCCGATAAAGCCTGGAGCGACGCCGAACAGACGCTGGACTTCGATACCTTCGATCACATGATGGCCTCTCTTGAGCCCTTCATCGCGCTGCGCGCGGCACGGCTTCCTCTGTATCAGCCCGCGGACGACGCCCTGTTGGAGGCTGCCGGATGAAGGCTGTTTTCGGTTTGCGCGGGGCGGCATTGTCTTTCATTTTGGTCGCGCTGCTTTGCGGATTCTCCGCCAATACTGCAATCGCTCCCGATGTTCCCGTGATCGTTACATCCACCCCTCGGTACGATGCGCTGGCCGCTCTGCGGGGTGGGGAGAGATTTCCGCAAGGCGCGCACCTGCTGCTGGTGCAAGGTAAAAAGGCCGAGCCCCTGATTACCGGCTTTGCCGCCACCGCAGATGCCAGTGTTTCGTTTGACGCGAAGACAATTCTCTTCGCGGGAAAGAAGAACGAGGGCGATCCGTGGCAGGTTTGGGAACTGGCGCTGGCGGATCATTCGCTGCGCCGGGTGATTGGCGGAACTGCCGACGCGGTTCGGCCTCTGTATCTGCCCGGCCGGAGACTGGTGTTCGCGCGCCGGGGTTCGCAGGGCTATCAACTGATCGCCGCGGATCTCGATGGCAAAAGCGAATTACCCCTCACCTACACGCCGGCCAGTGCGATTCCCGATACTGTTCTGGCCGATGGGCGCATTCTCTTCGAAGCGGGATTTCCTCTTGGGACCGGATCCGCGCCGGAACTGTACCTGGTCTACTCCGATGGTTCGGGAGTGGAATCGTACCGCTGCGATCACGGCGCGCATCGCTGGGGTGGACAACAACTCGCCTCAGGCGACGTGGTCTTTACCCACGGATCCTCATTGGCGCGTTTCACATCGCCGCTTGCGCAGGAGGCGCATGTCGCCGCTCCTGCTGCCGAATATGCGGGCGCCATAGCTGAATCGCCTTCGGGAGTGTGGATCGTAAGCGCGCGGATTTCGCACGGCGGCGACTACGCGCTGAAATCGTGGCAGCCGAACCTTTCTTCCGCAAATGCCGGGTCGCCTTTGAATACAGTGCTGGCGCAGCCGGGCCAGAATCTCATCGAACCGGTCCTGCTCGTTTCGCGCGAAAGGCCCAAA